>NZ_PYOB01000013.1:0-113522 GCF_003026165.1 Photobacterium sp. GB-1
CAACGCCTTCCTCACAACTGAAAGTACTTTACAACCCGAAGGCCTTCTTCATACACGCGGCATGGCTGCATCAGGGTTTCCCCCATTGTGCAATATTCCCCACTGCTGCCTCCCGTAGGAGTCTGGACCGTGTCTCAGTTCCAGTGTGGCTGATCATCCTCTCAGACCAGCTAGGGATCGTTGCCTTGGTGAGCCATTACCCCACCAACAAGCTAATCCCACCTGGGCTAATCCTGACGCGAGAGGCCCGAAGGTCCCCCTCTTTGCTCCGAAGAGATTATGCGGTATTAGCTATCGTTTCCAATAGTTATCCCCCACATCAGGGCATATTCCCAGGCATTACTCACCCGTCCGCCGCTCGTCAGCATTGATAGCAAGCTATCAATCTGTTACCGCTCGACTTGCATGTGTTAGGCCTGCCGCCAGCGTTCAATCTGAGCCATGATCAAACTCTTCAATTAAAGTTTTTGTGGTCTTTCGACCGGCTCAATGAATACTGTTAAAATACCGCTAACTAGAAGCTAGTTAGGATATTTGAATTGACTGTGCCAAATAACCCTTCTCTATAAAGAGATGAGTTATTTGTATTGGTCACTAGTATCATTGATAAATCTTTCGACTTAACTTTTCAACGAGTGCCCACACAGATTGCATGGTCAAATTGTTAAAGAACAATACTGATTTTGTCGCTTGCCAGTGGCTTGCTCCGTGTCAGTGAGGCCGCATTATAGAGATTCAGATCACATTGGCAAGCTTTTTTTTCAATAAAAAATACCACAAAAATGCGATAGCTCAACATCTAATCACGAACATAATAATCGTATATTTTACACACTGAACGTCTGACATTTCATATCTATTTAAAGCCCATAACCCGTTTTCCTAATGCTTGTCCTTTAAGCTCTATATATTTATATGTCGTCTTCGACACAAGGATAACGATCAAAAGAACAGAAACAACAAGTACATTATTATAAAACGTCGAACCTAAATCGATAAACCGTACACCCTCTATCATTGGAGCGATTGCTTTACCTAACACTTTTTGCCCTACTAATGCGACCGATGTAACCATAAAGAGAATAGCGGCATGTGTTAAATAGATAGAATAGGACCATTTACCTAAAACTTGAAATATACTTCTATTTAACAGTTTTGAAATCGCACCAGACTCAAAAGCAAAAAACAATACAACAAGATAGAACAATAGCGTTGCGTATATATATCTGTAGCTTATTTCATTTGAAACCAAATAAGCTACAGCACTTAAAAGCGCGACTTCAATAATAGAGCCTGCAATAAATGGAATCGATATGTGCTTTACTTTGGTAAATACAACATACGTGAATGCACCACCAAAAAAACATGATAATCCATTAAATACATATGGTTGAAGTAGTGTTGAATTGTTCCCCATTAAGCCTAAAATCATGACGGCTATCGTCAACCAGCTCCATACCTTGTAACGACCAAATAGATATAGCGTCAGGAAGAGTAAAACATAGAGATAAAACTCAATGCTTATACTCCACGATGGATAGTTGAACGATAAAGGATCGGTTAATGATGTCCATGATTGCACCATTAATAGGTTAGGGAGTATTTCAGACAGAGATCCATGGCCTGTAAAGGGCAATGTATTAAAACTAAAACCAACGGTTTTATACGCAATATATTTCACCACCTCTAACCCAATGAATACCATCAGCATGCAAACATACAATGGATATAGTCGAAAAAAACGCGATGCTATATAAGATTTAAAGTCTAGGTTGTCCCTAAAACCATAACTATGGGCGAGCACAAAGCCACTTAGGGCAAAGAAAAACTCTACAAATAATTCGCTGCCTCTAAAAAAAGGTAACTCAGTCACACTCCCAACTGCACGAAAGTGAAATAACACAACAGATAATGCACATAACCCGCGAAAGGCATCAAGGGCTTCAAAACGTCTTGCCATATAACAACTCAACTTCAATCAATTAATGTCTAACGACTAATTTGGACTCGATGAAGTGCCAGCTAATCATTGCAAATGAGAAAACAAGTACAGTTGCAATTGCTGTACCTTGATAAATATTCTTGAAAAAACCATACATGATTAATGTTTGTAAGATTGGAAAATGCCAAATGTAGATACCGTATGATATATCACCAATACGCTTGCTAACCGCTATTGGCTTTAACTTAAAGACAATAACGTACACTATAAAACTCACCGCGAACGCATAAATCACAAACCAGCTTTGTAAAAAGAATACTATCGGGATCAAGATCAGTAGATGCCAAAGCCTTAAAAACTTAGGCTCCGCAAAATTCCAATATGCCCCTAGCATGAAGAACACTAACATAGATGGTAATTGTCGATTAATGCTTGCTGGTAAACCATGATACTCAATGAAATACTGCACTGTATAAAAACAGCAAATCGATACTAAACCTAGTAGTATTGTCAGCTTTTTATTATCTAACTTTTTATTCAGTACACCATAGATAATAGGTACACAAATATAGAACATGACTTCAATTTTAATGGTCCATAATGCTGCATTAACAAAAGGTTGAAAATTATTTTCAAATAAACCGGGTAACGTCGGATGCAAAAAGTTAGCGAACACATAATTAGACGCTAAGTATTTACCGGCACCATTATTTATGTCGTCAATAAAACTACCGGAGTAATGAAAATATCCAAAAATAAACGCCGTTGTAATAACAATAAAATACAGTGGGTAAATACGTAAGAAACGTGACTTTACATAAGTCGATAAAGACTTTCTTTTTAAGTAGCTTTTTACTATCAAATAGCCACTAATAACGAAGAAGCAATGCACTGCTAAGCCGCCTGGTACATACATGAGGTATTCATTTTGAGTTTCTATCCCTATATGGAAATAGAAAACAAGTACAGCGAGGAAAATTCGTAATACATCAAAATTATTTTTAACCACGAGATCAAAACTCAAAAATGAACCAGAAATAATTATTACACAGTTTTTTTATAATCAAAGTATCCTTCTCATTTCAGATAAGACCTTCACATAAATTATTATAAATAAAAATGAGAGACTATATATTCATTTAGAACAATCATATCTATCTTTTTGTTATATATGAGTAAATGAGATGACATATTTGATTATAAACTAAATACTTGAATAGCTACGTTATTCGATTGATTCGACGCAATGCTGCAATCAAGTCAGATAACGTCTGTTTAGTGTAACAATAAATATGATATGAATGTCAAGGAGGTGTTGGTGAGCTTACTATCTAAAAATAACAAAGCCCCAATCTTTCGATTGAGGCTTTGTTTGAAATTTGGTGCCCGAGGACGGACTTGAACCGTCACTCCCGAAGGAAACGGATTTTGAATCCGTCGTGTATACCAATTTCACCACTCGGGCTTATAGCGGTTATTATACGTATCCAATGCAGTCAGGCAAGCCTTTATCGTTAAGATATTCAACCAATCTCTTTGACCGCTTTTTTTTCATCCTATTTACCTCTTTGTTGGTGATAATAACACCAACCCCCTTACACATTCTGTAGCAATATCAAGCGTTCTCTGACTTATTGTTTACTGTTACACTCAGCACATATGGATACAGTCAGATAAATCGGATGTTTTATGTCAAAATCAGCAATAATAAAAAAAACCACTTCCCCACAATATCCAACCTTATTTCGGCGTTTAGCCGCTTGGTTTTATGATGCTATAATTGTCGCTGCGATTCTTATGCTAGCAGGCGGTATAGCAATGGCAGGAATAGCGCTTTTACTTCATTTTAATATTCTCGATTTAGCTCACTATGAAGATGTAAGTGCTTATTTAACACATCATCCACAAGCTAATTTACTTTACTCTAGTTACTTAGGCGCCGTAATTATTGGATTCTACACTTACTTTTGGACTCATGGTGGCCAAACGTTAGGTATGCGAGCATGGAAATTAAAAGTACAAAATAAAGATGGACGCCCAATTACTATCACTCAAGCATTGATCCGCGCTGCAACGGCAGCCTTAGGGTTAGGGAATTTGCTCGCATACAACACTAAACGTCGAGCATTACAAGACGTAATGGCTGAATGTGAAATGATAGTGACAAAAGATATTCGCTAATAAAAAAGGAGCCTTTAGGCTCCTTTTTCCATTTTATAGTTTGCGTCTTAGCAAATATATCGTGATAAACAAGAACGCTAAACTTGGACCTAATGCCCCTAAAATAGGCGGTAATCGGTACACTAAAATCATCGGTCCAAACACTTGGTCTGAAATATAAAATGCAAAACCAAAAATGACACCTGAAAGGACACGAGCCCCCATAGTAACAGAGCGAAGAGGGCCAAATACAAAAGATAATGCTAATAGCATCATAACAGCAATGGATATAGGCTGAAGCGCTTTACGCCAGAATGCTAACTCATAACGAGAAGCATCTTGCTTGGTCTCTTTGAGATAATTCACATAATGATATAAGCCAGACAACGATAATTCTTCAGGTTTCACCGTCACAACCGCTAATTTATCTGGTGTTAATGTTGTTTCCCAATGCTTACTTGCTATATGGCTATTGGTTAACTGACTACTACCTGTCATGTCTGTTATGGTTACATCATGCATTGTCCAACCCGTCGCTTTATCGTAAGACGCGCGTTTTGCAGATGTTACATCTTCCAACTGGCCTTTGTTGTCAAACTGCCAAATATTAACAACATCCACTTTATTGAGATCATGAACACGTCCCATATAAATGAAGCTATTATCATTTTTAGCCCATACGCCACTTTGTGCAGAAATCATACTACCGCCATAAACCCATATCGAACGATACTCACGTGCCATTTTCTGCGCTTGCGGTGCTCCCCACTGTCCCAGTAATACAACCACTATCATCATAGGGACTGCCGTTTTTAAGGTCGATAAACCAATATCAAGTTTAGAAAAGCCTGCCGCTTGCATTACCACCAGCTCAGAGCTTGATGCCAGCATTCCTAAACCAATCAATGCGCCTAATAATACCGCCATAGGAAAGAACATAATGATGTCTTGCGGCATTGATAATAAAACAAAATACAGCGCCTTGAGGAGATCGTAGCTTCCTTGTCCCACTTTTCTTAGTTGATCAACGTATTTAATAATCGCAGATAAGCCCACTAAGGTTGATAGTGTCAGTGAGAAAGTTGCAATGATCGTTCGACCTATATACCAGTCGAGAATTTTAAACATTAACTGCGTCTCCGTAATTTATCTTTAAGGCGTCGCACAGGCATAGAATCCCAGCTATTTAAAGCAAGAGCAACTAACAAGGTTGTAATATTAATTGGCCACATGCCAATAGCTGATGGGATAATACCATCCTCAATCGCTGATTTTGCGGATGAGATCGCTAAGAAATAAGCCAGATAAATCAACACAGCAGGTGCTAATTTTGCAAATCGTCCTTGACGTGGATTAACAGCCGATAGCGGAACAACAATCATTACTAACAATGGAATACAAAGTACTAAAGAGAAACGCCACTGTAATTCAGCTTTTGCAGCTAAGCTTTGATCTTTTATTAAGGTCATTGTGGGCTGGGCTTCCCAATCACGATTACCAGCTTTAACTTCACGTTGCCCTATTAGCGCTTGGTAGTCATGAAAATGAGTAATGGAGTAATTTAGCTGAGTAGGGATGCCTTCATATCGAGCACCGTTATTTAATTCTAACATTTGACGACCATCAGATAACTCTTTGACGGTACCATTGTCTGCAACAATCACACTAGGCTGCAAGGTGCCAGAGGCTTTTAATTGCGCGACAAAAACCTTATGAAGTTTTGAGCCTTTATCGGTGATATTGTCAATAAATATAACCCCACTTCCATTCGGTGCCGGCTGAAACGTCCCCTTTACCAACATATTTAACGTTGGCCCAGCCTTTGTCTCTTCTTTAAGCTGCTCTATATGCTCTTGCGACCAAGGTGCAACCCAAAATGAATTCACAGCGGCAATTGCCCCCGTAATAATGGCCAAAGCTAATGCTGATTGGAGTAATAATTTGTTCCCCATCCCCGTCGCATTCATCACCGTGATTTCACTTTCAGCATATAATCTACCGAACGTGAGTAAGATCCCGATGTATAAACTTAGAGGGAGCATTAATAGTGCCATCGAAGGGATAGATAATCCCATGAAGGTTAGAATGAGATCACTCGGGATCGAGCCATCGGTTGCATCGGCTAAAATGCTAATAAACTTTTGGCTAATAAAGACAAGGAAAAGTACAAAAAGTACCGCTAATTGGCTCTTTAATGTCTCTCTTGTCAAATACCTAACAATAATCACGCGTTATATTCCCATAGAAAACTTGTTTTTTTGATGGAATCACTATAGTTTTTCGTTAAATCAGTTATTTTGTTATCTTTCAGCTAAATGAAAGACTGCACTCTAAGCGTATACCGAAATCACGGCAGAGCAAACAGTGTGGTATTATCCAACATTTAGCGTTAATTGTCTTTAATTAGGATGTTAGGAGTACGCATGGAGTTCAGTGTAAAAAGCGGCAGCCCCGAAAAACAGCGTAGTGCTTGTATTGTTGTTGGCGTCTTTGAACCACGTCGCCTCTCTCCAATCGCGGAACAGCTAGATAAAATCAGTGATGGTTATATCAGCTCCTTACTGCGTCGTGGCGACCTCGAAGGTAAACCTGGGCAAATGCTTTTACTACACCACGTACCAAACGTGTTATCAGAACGTGTTTTACTGGTCGGTTGTGGTAAAGAACGGGAATTAGATGAGCGCCAATACAAGCAAATCATCAAAAAAACGATCAGTACTTTAAATGAAACTGGCTCTATGGAAGCTGTGTGCTTCTTAACAGAGCTTCATGTAAAAGGTCGTGATACATACTGGAAAGTACGTCAAGCTGTCGAAACAACTAAAGATAGCTTGTATACCTTCAACCAGTTTAAGAGTAATAAACCAGAGACTCGTCGTCCACTACGTAAACTAGTCTTTAATGTACCGACTCGTCGCGAGCTCTCTTTAGGTGAACGCGCTATCAGCCATGGTCTAGCGATAGCATCTGGTGTTCGCGCAAGTAAAGATTTGGGTAATATGCCACCAAACGTGGCAAACCCAGCCTATCTTGCTTCACAAGCACGCCGTCTAGCCGATGATTTTGAGACCGTAAGCACTAAAATCATTGGTGAGCAAGAGATGCAATCTTTAGGGATGACATCATACCTTGCAGTGGGTCGTGGCTCTAAAAATGAAGCGATGATGTCTGTTATTGAGTACAAAGGTAACCCCGATTTAGACGCTAAGCCTATCGTTCTTGTCGGTAAAGGGTTAACTTTTGATTCAGGTGGTATTTCGATTAAACCTGGTGCTCAAATGGACGAAATGAAGTACGACATGTGTGGTGCAGCCTCTGTGTTCGGTACCATGAAAGCATTAGCTAAGCTTAATTTACCCATCAATGTGGTTGGTGTGTTAGCGGGCTGTGAAAATATGCCTGGCGGCAATGCTTATCGTCCTGGTGATATTTTAACCACCATGTCAGGTCAAACAGTTGAAGTATTAAATACCGATGCTGAAGGTCGTTTAGTGCTTTGTGATGCATTAACTTACGTTGAGCGTTTTGAACCTGAATGTGTGATTGACGTTGCGACACTAACAGGTGCTTGTGTTGTTGCTTTAGGTAATCACATTAGTGGTTTAATGAGTAACCATAATCCACTGTCGCATGAAATTATAAATGCGTCAGAGCAATCCGGTGATCGCGCTTGGCGTCTACCGATGAGTGATGAATACCAAGAGCAAATTGCGAGCCCATTTGCTGATATGGCAAACTTAGGCACGCCTGGCGCTGGTACTATAACGGCTGGTTGTTTCTTATCTCGCTTTACTAAAAAGTACAACTGGGCGCACCTTGATATTGCAGGTACCGCTTGGAAAGGTGGTGCTGCAAAAGGCTCTACCGGTCGACCAGTCCCTCTCCTTGTCCAGTTCTTATTAAACAGAGCAGGCCAAGAGATCGTCGAGTAAAAGACATCGAAAAGGGCCGCAAGGCCCTTTTCTTTAGGAACAAAAAACCATGACTCATGCTACGTTTTATATAATCGATGACAAGCAAGAGAGCGCTGATAGTCACTTTCAGTGCCATTTTGCCTGTCATTTAGCAGCAATGAGTTACCGGCAAGGTAACAGCGTTTACCTACTCGCAGCAAATAAACAGCAAGCAGAACAAATAGATGAATATCTATGGCAGCAAGATCCTGACAGTTTTGTGCCCCACAACCTTGTCGGAGAAGGGCCTAATGGCGGCTCTCCCGTTGAGATAGGGTGGTCAACATTACGTCATACTGGACGCCGTGCTACGCTAATTAATTTAGCGCAAAACGCACCAAATTTTGCGGTTAGCTTTGCACAAGTGGTAGACTTCGTTCCTTGCGATGAAAAGCTCAAGCAGTTAGCGCGCGAGCGTTACAAGGCATATCGTCTTGCTGGCATTCAAATTACGACTGCCACTGCTACTGAGACGCCCTAATTCCACATAGAATCCTTCTAAGAGCGCTATGGAAAAGACATACAACCCACAATCAATTGAACAAGCGCTATATCAGCGCTGGGAAGAGGCTGGTTACTTCAAGCCTCATGGTGATACATCTAAAGATGCTTACAGCATTATGATCCCACCACCAAACGTCACAGGTAGCCTACACATGGGCCACGCGTTCCAGGATACCATTATGGATACCCTGATCCGTTGTGAGCGTATGAAAGGCAAAAACACCTTATGGCAGGTTGGTACTGACCACGCAGGTATTGCTACCCAAATGGTTGTGGAACGTAAGATTGCTGCTGAAGAAGGCAAAACAAAGCACGATTACGGTCGTGATGCTTTCATCGATAAGATCTGGGAATGGAAAGGCGAATCTGGTGGCACAATCACTAAGCAGCTTCGTCGCCTTGGCGCATCAGTAGACTGGGATCGTGAGCGCTTCACGATGGATGATGGTCTATCAAATGCCGTTCAAGAAGTTTTCGTTCGTCTATACCAAGAAGATCTTCTTTACCGCGGTAAGCGTCTAGTTAACTGGGATCCTAAACTACACACTGCGATCTCAGATCTAGAAGTTGAAAACAAAGATAAAAAAGGCCACATGTGGCACTTCCGTTACCCATTAGCTGATGGCGTACAAACAGCGGAAGGTAAAGACTACATCGTTGTTGCAACTACACGTCCTGAAACTATGCTGGGCGATACTGGTGTTGCCGTTAACCCTGAAGATCCACGTTACAAAGATCTGATCGGTAAAGAAATCATTCTTCCAATCGTTGGCCGTCGCATCCCTATCGTAGGTGATGAACACGCTGATATGGAAAAAGGCACCGGCTGTGTGAAAATCACACCTGCACATGATTTCAATGACTACGAAGTAGGTAAACGTCATAGCCTGCCTATGATCAACATCCTAACGTTCAATGCTGATATTCGTGATGCTGCTGAAGTATTCACAACCAATGGCGAGCCAAGTGATGCATACAGCACAGCGCTGCCAGAGAAATACCATGGCATGGAACGTTTTGCTGCACGTAAAGCGATTGTTGCTGAATTTGATGAACTAGGTCTACTAGAAGAAATCAAAGATCACGACCTAACGATCCCTTACGGTGACCGTGGTGGCGTGGTTATTGAACCAATGCTAACTGACCAATGGTACGTTCGTGCAGCTCCGCTAGCAAAACCTGCTGTTGAAGCGGTTGAAAACGGTGATATTCAATTCGTACCTAAGCAGTACGAAAACATGTACTTCGCTTGGATGCGTGACATTCAAGACTGGTGTATTTCACGTCAGCTATGGTGGGGTCACCGTATTCCTGCTTGGTACGACAACGACGGTAATGTTTACGTTGGTCGTAACGAAGCTGAAGTACGTGAAAAACATAACCTAGCACCGGTTGTCGTATTACGCCAAGACGATGATGTACTTGATACATGGTTCTCTTCTGCACTATGGACATTCGGTACACAAGGCTGGCCAGAAAACACCGCTGATCTTCAAACCTTCCACCCCTCTGATGTGTTGGTAACAGGTTTTGATATTATCTTCTTCTGGGTTGCGCGTATGATCATGATGACCATGCACTTCTGTAAAGATGAAGACGGCAAGCCACAAGTACCATTTAAAACCGTTTACGTAACGGGTCTTATCCGTGACGAAAACGGCGATAAAATGTCGAAATCTAAGGGTAACGTTATCGACCCTATCGACATGATCGACGGTATTGATCTTGAGTCGCTAGTAGAGAAGCGTTGTGGCAATATGATGCAGCCACAACTTGCAGCGAAGATCGAAAAAGCGACACGTAAAACCTTTGAGAACGGCATCGAACCTTACGGTACTGATGCCCTACGTTTCACTCTTGCTGCTATGGCTTCAACGGGCCGTGACATCAACTGGGATATGAAACGTCTTGAAGGTTACCGTAACTTCTGTAATAAGCTATGGAACGCAAGTCGTTACGTACTAATGAACACAGAAGATCAAGATTGCGGTTTCGCAGCAGGTAGCGAGCTTGACTACTCACTAGCAGACAAGTGGATTGAATCACAATTCCAGCTAGCGGCAAAAGAGTTCAATGCACACATTGATAACTTCCGTTTAGATATGGCTGCTGGTGTACTTTACGAGTTCATCTGGAACCAATTCTGTGACTGGTACCTAGAGCTAACTAAACCTGTTCTATGGAAAGGTACAGAAGCACAGCAACGTGCAACGCGTCATACTCTAATCACAGTGCTAGAGAAGACATTACGTCTTGCGCATCCTGTTCTTCCTTACATCACTGAATCAATCTGGCAGAGCGTTAAGCCACTTGTTGACGGTGTTGAAGGTGAAACCATCATGACTCAGGCATTGCCTCAGTTTGATGAAGCGCAATTTGACCAAGCAGCAATCACTGACATTGAGTTTGTTAAAGCATTTATCACGAGTATTCGTAACCTACGTGCAGAATACGATATCGCGCCAAGTAAGCCATTATCAGTAATGCTAAAAGTGGCTGATGCCGCTGATACTGCACGTGTTGAAGCAAACCTGACGGTACTGAAATCTCTAGCAAAACTAGAAGAAGTGAAAGTATTGGCTGACGGTGAAGCAACACCAGCTTGTGCTACTGCACTTGTAGGCAAATCTGAATTGATGATCCCTATGGCGGGCTTGATTGATAAAGATGCAGAGCTTGCACGTTTAGACAAAGAAATCGCGAAAATGGAAGGCGAAATCAAACGTACTTCTGGCAAGCTAAGTAACGAAGGCTTCGTTGCTAAAGCGCCTGAAATCGTGATCACTAAAGAGCGTGAAAAGCTAGCCGGTTATGAAGAAACATTAGTGAAGCTTATTGAGCAAAAAGCAACGATTGCTGCGCTATAATCTCACCAATCATTCTTGATTAATAAAAACCGACAGTCACATACTGTCGGTTTTTTTATATCTCAAATCTGGCATCTCTTTTCAAACAATAGCTTTTACCTATTAGTAATATAAAAAATAACAAATTTAGTTCTTAATAATGTTCAATGATAATGACCTCATCGAATTGAGGATCACCTTATGAAAAAGACAATCAGTTTTGCCGCCATCCATTTTACTATTGCTTTTACAGTGGCTTACCTTCTTACAGGCGATATCATTATTGGTAGTTTAATTGCAATGATTGAGCCGATGGTTAATACCGTTGCCTTTTATTTCCATGAAAAAGTATGGCAAAGCAAAACACTCAAACAATCACACTTTAATACGCCAAGTCGCAAAACAGTAAGCTTTGCTATTGTGCACTTCAGTGTCGCATTTAGTGTTGTGTACCTTCTTACAGGTGACATACTGATTGGTAGCTTAATGGCAATGATCGAACCTGCAATTAATACCATGGCTTACTATTTCCATGAGCGTGTATGGCAACGTAAAAATCACAACCAAAATGAGACACATCAGCCAACTTGGCTAGATGCAATGGCTTGTCAGCACTAATAAACACCATGATAGATTAAACAGATTGACATTGTTGCAGGCTGCAACTATTTTAATTGCGTAGTGCAATTAAATTCAAGGATGGATCATGCAGCCCCAACAACTTCGTCAGCTCTCGCGCCAATTAGTCCGTCAACTCGGCATGTTAAATAGTCAATGTGGCCAACTCGCCCTTACCCCAGTGCAAGCCCATACTTTGATTGAACTCGAACAAGGGCCTTGTACGGTTAATCAAATGGCAGAGCGTTTACGTGTCGATAAATCCAATGCCAGCCGTAATTTAGCCATGTTACTCAATCAAGGATTGATCCAATCAATTGCTAACCCTAGCGATAAACGTAGCCAACTCTCCCAGTTAACACCCAAGGGTATTCAAACACTCACCGCTCTTCACCATCAGCTTGATCAAGATACCCAAAAGATTTTAGATCAGCTGGATCTAGATGAAATAGAGCAGTTAGAAACAAGTTTACGCCGTTATCATAAAGCTTTGACAATCACAGAGCATCAACAGGGGTACGTGCTAAGAGAAATCACGCCTTTGGATAATGCCGCCGTTGCTGCGCTCATTCGTCGTGTTTCAGCAGAATATGGATTAACCCCAGATAGAGGCTTTAGCGTTGCGGATCCTCATCTTGATGATCTCTGCCAGCATTACCAATTACCGAAAAGCCGTTATTGGGTAATAGAAAAAAACAATCGTATTTTAGGCTGTGGCGGTATCGCGCCATTAACAGGAGATGCGCAGTGGAGTGAACTGCAAAAAGTCTTCTTCTTGCCAGAGCTCAGAGGTAAGGGACTCGCACGGGTATTAACCGTTAAAGCATTAAAGTTTGCCCGAGAAAATGGCTTTAAAGGATGCTATTTAGAAACCACAGAGGTATTAAAAAAAGCGGTGAAACTCTATCTATCTTTAGGTTTTGTCGATATTCCAACTGCGCTTGGTAATACAGGGCACAACGCTTGTGAAATTCACATGCTTAAAACCTTCTAACATATTAATTGATAATAAAAAGCCTGCTCAGAGACTCTCTCAGCAGGCTTTTTTAAACGATATACTGTATTAATAGCTTTGCTTTAAATGGTAAACACGTAAGCCTTGCACAACTTCATCGTAACTGGCTGAGCCAATGTATTTCACTTGGCGTTGGTGCTCAGGGACGAGCGTGAAGCTTGAATCTTCAAACCGACCTTCCCCTTCAAATTCCAAATGAACATAGAAAGCAGGTTTGCTGCTACTCAGCATCACTGATATTTCACCATTCATTTCAGCAACTTCAAAACGTAAATCAGGATCTTCTAATTCACATTCTTTAGGTTTAGCTGGGAACCATGTGTTTTCAATTAGTTTATCGCCGTTACGTAAATGCACATGGAAGAAGCCTTCAGTCTCGTGACCATCAAGATCCTCGTTTAACCATTCCCACACCACTTTCGTGCAATCAGGATCAAGGAACTCTGAAATAGGTTCACGATATAAAATCTCACCTTCCCAACTCTGCCATACCACTTCACCTTTTAACTCAGCACTATTGCGACCATCATTAATTAAGTGAAGTTTTACCCCTTGCTCATCACGAATAAAGGTCGCCATCTGTGGCGCAAAGAAACGTCGAGTATGATAGTGCAACTGTTTCCAACGACCACTATATTCTAGCGAAGACCATGAGCTTACTGGCCAGCAATCATTCAATTGCCAGAATAAAATGCCACGGTTTGTCGGCTTATGTGCACGCCAATATTCTGCTGCCGTTTTAATCGCCATCGCTTGTTGTACTTGCGATAGGTACAACATATTGACGAAACCATTAGGGAAACGGAAATAACGGGTAAACATTTCAGTGATAATCGAGTTACCACGGCTATTTTTCTGATGACATTCAAAACTTGGTGACGTGATATTCCAATCTTGCTCAGGAGCAAACGTCTTCACTGTCGGCAGTGACGGCCATGATTGGAAACCAAACTCTGAGCAAAAACGTGGCGTAACGGTTTGGTAGGCTTCAAAATCTTTACCTGAATGCCATACATCCCAAAAATGCATGTCGCCACGTTTATCATCGTGCCACGCATCGCCAAAATCTAACTCACCATTACACGGCGAACTCGCCCAGAAACGACGAGAAGGATCTTCTTTTTCAACTACTTCTGCTAATGCTCGGTTTAAACGATCATAGTTAACAAGATATTTTTCTCGGTTTTGACGGGATTCAGGATACCAACTAATCGCACCTATCACTTCATTATCGCCACACCATAAGGCTAGGCTTGCATGATCTTTTAGACGGCGGACTTGGTATTCAACTTCCTGTTTTACTTCTGCTACAAAATCAGGTGTTGAAGGGTACAGCGCACAAGCAAACATCAAATCTTGCCATACCATGATCCCTAATTCATCACATAACTCATAGAAGATATCTTTTTCATACATGCCTCCGCCCCAAACACGTAGCATGTTCATATTGGCAGCTAACGCATCTTCAAGCAAAGAACGATAGCGTTGATCCGTCATGCGTGAAGGCATCGCATCCATCGGAATCCAATTGGCACCTAATGCCGAGATCTCAACATCATTAACTTTAAAGACCATACTTTGGCCAAGTTCATCATCTTCAGTGATCAACTCAAGCTTGCGCAGACCAATCTTCTTATTGATATAACTGCCGTCAGCTTCAATTTTAAGATCATATAAACGTGGTTTACCATACCCAGCGGGCCACCAACGACGAGGCTCTGCAATACGGAACAAGACAGATGTTTTCGTTGCGTCACGATCAAGCGTCAAGTGGAAGGTTTGATCGTTAAACGTGACAGCTGCGTTTGCTAATCCTTTCTCTGATACCACTTCATAATTGAGCGTGACAGATAATTCGCACTCTTGATCTAGCCACTTTTGTTTCGTACTCACATGACTGATTCGAATATGCTCAATTGGCTGTAATTCAATATCGCCATATACCCCTAATACAGATAAACAAATACCCCAGTCCCAACCCGCATGACATTGGGTTTTACGCAAGGTATTCATATGAGGGATCTGGTTATTACCTTCTGCCCATGGCACTGGAAATGGCAATTTATCAGCACGCTTTTTAGCTGCAAGATCAGCACGGTGTAATACGATTTCAATTCTGTTGCAGCCTACTTGCAGACAACTTAATACATCTACTTTGTGACGCATAAACATATTATTGAAATCAGCCACGGTGTGGCCGTTTAAACGAATTTCAGCCACGGTATCAAGGTGATCCATCACTAAATCCATCGCATTACAGGCTAACTGCGCTTCGGTTAAGTCGAACTGTCGACTTACGATCCAATCACACTCCCCAACCCATTGGACTTTCTTTTCATTGGTAGCCCAGTAAGGATCAGGGATCTCACCTGCAGCAAAAAGCGCAGAATGAACATCACCTGGTAAATCAATATGCAGATCTTGTAAAGCCGCTCGCTGAACACAGGTTAATTGCCATTGACCATTAAGCGAAATTGTCATCATAACTCCAGCACTGAGTACACTCAGTAAGCTTGATAATAAAAAAGGTATATCTACGCAGTTTTTCAATAACGCACTGTGATCATTATTAAACTTTGATCATTAAGCAGAATAAAAAGTGCGAGTCCCCACAGCTAAAAGGCGAAAAAGCCAGCAAATATGCCGGCTTTTTTATTATTCGTCTATTTTAACGATTATTCTTCGTCGTCGTACTCTTCATCGTCGTCTTCACCAGACTCGAAGTAAGTGCCCCAACCGTCGTAATCGATATTGTGTTTTTCAGCAAGTTTGATCAACTTCTCAGCTTGTTCGTCAATCAACTCAGCGTTCAGTGCTGATTCCATTACAGCATCGAAACAAACAACTTTACCGCCGCCATCTTCTGGCGCTAGTTCAAGTTCTTCTGCTTCTAAAACTTCAAAACCAAGTTTAAAGGCTTCTACAGCAGCACCTTCTAACTCTTCAAACGTATCCGCTGAAAAGTGGTGCTCAATCGTATAAAGAGCATCTGGCTCACTGCCATCTTCAAGTAACGCGGCAATAATTTCGCGTGTTTCTTCTTTTTGCTCTTCGATCAGTTCTGCATAAGACATGGGTTCACTCCGACTGTGGAATCAATTTGCTGGCAAATATCGCATGGTTTGCCATCAATTACCACCTGTTAGTGAGAAGCACCGATAATTAGTATTGCCTTGAGTTTTAGCGTTCATATTCAACATTCTTATTACTGTCGGAAAAACCAAGGAAACCAAATAATCTTGCATAATAAGCGCACAGCTATTCACAATGCAGTAATAATAAGATAAACATAAAGTAACAATAACGAATATCTAGCAACCTCGTCACAACAAGGGGTATTCGGTTAGAAACATTATAAAATGAAAGAGGGAACTATCATGGCTTTTAATCTTCGTAACCGTAACTTCCTTAAATTATTAGATTTTACTCCACGAGAAATTCAACATCTTCTCGATTTATCTGCTGAGTTAAAAAAAGCCAAATACAATGGTTACGAGCAGCCACGCTTAAGCGGAAAAAATATTGCTCTCATCTTTGAAAAAGCATCGACCCGTACTCGTTGTGCATTTGAAGTGGCAGCTTTTGATCAAGGTGCAAAAGTGACATATCTTGGCCCATCAGGCTCACAAATCGGCCACAAAGAATCAATGAAAGACACCGCGCGCGTATTGGGTCGTATGTATGATGGCATTGAATACCGCGGCTTTGGTCAAGCCATTGTTGAAGAGTTGGGGCAATACGCTGGAGTACCTGTTTGGAATGGGTTAACCGATGAATTCCATCCAACTCAAATTTTAGCTGATTTTCTAACGATGCAAGAGCATGGTCGTGGCAAGCAACTCCATGAAATCACCTTTGCTTATTTAGGTGACGCACGTAATAACATGGGAAATTCATTGCTCGTTGGGGCGGCGAAAATGGGGATGGATATTCGTCTCGTTGCGCCAAAAGCGTTCTGGCCTGAAGACGAGTTAGTGGCACAGTGTCGTAAAATTGCATTAGAAACAGGTGCAAAAATCACTCTCACAGAAAATGTGCAAGAAGGCGTTCAAGGATGTGACTTTTTATATACCGATGTATGGGTTTCAATGGGCGAAGCAAAACAAGCATGGGCTGAGCGTATTCAGTTAATGCTACCTTATCAAGTCAATATGGACTTACTAAAAGCAACAGGGAATCCACATGTGAAATTTATGCATTGCTTACCTGCTTTCCACGGCGAAGATACCACAATTGGTAAAGAGCTAGCGCAAGAATACCCTGAGCTTGCCCAAGGCGTTGAAGTCACCGATGAAGTCATTGAATCCAAACATTCGATTGTTTTTGATGAAGCAGAGAATCGTATGCACACCATTAAAGCAGTCATGGTTGCCACACTGGGGCATTAATAAATGCCTGTTGATAGTTTTCGCAAACGCTTGCGTCACTTAAAAATGACGGTATAATCCTTGCCAATTTGTCGAACACGAGCCAAGAGATGAACCTGACAATAGCTCCACTACAGAATTATCGTCACCGCTTTTTAACGCAGGTTCGTGTTTCTATTTTTCTAAAAAAAGCCTCCTTTTATTAAGGAGGCTTTTTTTTGTCTGTAAATCGGCAAGGATCACGGTGAATGCCGTATTGAGCGTTATTTATTTTATTTTGAGGGAAAGAAACCATGGCTAATTCGCTGTTTAAAAAGCATATTATTTCCATCCCAGAGCTTAGTCGCGCAGAGCTTGAATTAATTATCCAAACCGCAGAACAATTGAAAGCTGATCCTAATCCTGAACTGCTCAAAAACAAAGTGATTGCAAGTTGCTTCTTTGAACCATCAACCCGTACCCGACTATCATTTGAAACCGCCATTCAACGTTTAGGTGGTACTGTGGTGGGGTTTGATAGCGCAGGTAATACGTCTCTAGCGAACAAAGGCGAAACGCTCTCTGATTCCGTTCAAGTGATTACTTCATATGTTGACGCTTTCGTTATGCGTCACCCTCAAGAAGGCGCTGCTCGCTTGGCTTCTGAATTCTCTAACGGTATTCCTGTTATCAATGGTGGTGATGGTGCAAACCAACACCCAACGCAGACCCTTTTAGATCTGTTCACCATCTACGAAACCCAAGGCACGTTAGATAATATTAATATCGCTTTTGTTGGCGACTTAAAATACGGACGTACGGTTCACTCGTTAACCCAAGCCTTATCTAAATTTGAGAACGTAAAATTCTTCTTCATCGCGCCAGAGGTACTCGCGATGCCTGACTATATTTGTGAAGAGTTAGATGACGCAGGTATTGCTTATAGCCTTCATAATGATATGGAAGATGTGATCCCTGAACTTGATATCCTTTATATGACACGAGTACAAAAAGAACGTTTTGATGAATCAGAATACGCCCATATGAAGGCGGCTTATATCTTAACGGCGAAGATGCTAGAAGGCGCCCGTGACAACTTAAAAGTGCTGCATCCACTACCACGTGTTGATGAAATTACCGTTGATGTTGATAAAACTAAGCATGCTTACTTCTTCCAGCAAGCTGAAAATGGTGTTTACGCACGTCAGGCGCTATTAGCCCTAGTTCTTAACGAAACCTTATAAGCAGGAGCGATGATCATGTCTAAAGAAACCCAACTTAAAGTTGAAGCAATCAAAAACGGCACTGTTATCGACCATATTCCTGCGCATGTAGGTATCAAGGTACTTAAACTATTTAGTATGGATAACTCGAACCAACGAGTGACAATTGGTTTGAACCTGCCTTCATCAGCCCTTGGTGCAAAAGATCTGATCAAGATTGAAAATGTCTTTATCAATGAAGATCAAGCTAACCAACTGGCATTGTATGCTCCGAAAGCAACCGTTAACCAAATTGAAAATTATGAAGTAGTAAAGAAGCTTAACGTATCATTACCTGACTTTATTAGTGCGGTATTTAAGTGTCCAAACACTAACTGTATTTCACACGGTGAGCCAGTAAGTAGTGGCTTTAAGGTACTGACTAAAAAAGCAGATATTCAACTTAAATGTAAATACTGCGAAAAAGTTTTCTCTCGTGAAATCGTGACAGAGTGCAACGCATAACTTTGTTATCAACTGCCCGTTAGCTTTCATAGCGGGCTTCATTCTAAAAATGTCACCCACAAAACAACATAAAATACCTATTAGGTATTATTTTAGTGATAACCATCAAGTTTCTTATCATTATTCCTTGTTATCCTCTTTGCATCAAATGTCACTATAAGTGATTATTCTTGCAGTTTTGCACCAGTCAAATGCATAAAGAATAACAAGGAGCTGTCCATGAATGGGCATGAATCCCCACACGGAATCACCAGTCATTATTGCGAAAAAAACATGACAACCGTTTGTAAACGATTATTACAAACGCACAATTTTTCAACTCAAGATCATATTCGCGACGCTCTAATTAAAGAGGGTTTTGATGATATCAGCCAATCTACCGTTTCACGTCTACTCACTAAGCTCAAAATAATAAAAGCACCGAATGTTTATGGTAAACGGGTGTATTGTGTTATTGAAACCACCAATCCTACATATATTGATTCTGAGATCGCTTCACAAATTGAATTTGTTACTCATAATAAATTAGTGGTTGTTGTTAAAACCCACCCAGGCTCTGCACAACTCATCGCAAGAATTATTGACCTTCATCCGCATCAAGAGATTTTAGGAACCATAGCTGGCAATGACACTATTATGGTTGCACCTTGTCATATTGATCGGATCAGTGATTGTGAAAAAGCCGTTTGTCTAAGCCTTGGTATGATATAAAAACGTTCTAATCAGCTTGAATCTTTCAGACTTAGACCCCATAACATCATCAATCAGGTAGCGTAACGTGTCACTTACGCTATAACAATTAAATATAAGTAAGGGTAAACAATGACTAAGGTTCTTCATACAGAGCAAGCTCCTGCAGCAATCGGTCCATACGTACAAGGTGTTGATCTTGGTAATATGGTGCTAACTTCAGGTCAGATCCCTGTAAACCCAGCAACAGGTGAAGTACCAGAAGAAATTGCAGCGCAAGCTCGCCAATCTTTAGACAATGTAAAGGCGGTAGTGGAATCTTCAGGTCTTCAGGTTTCTGACATTGTTAAGATGACTGTTTTTGTTAAAGATCTAAATGACTTCGCTGCCGTTAACGAAGTGTATGGTAACTTCTTTGATGAGCATAACGCACCTTACCCAGCACGCTCTTGTGTTGAAGTTGCACGTTTACCAAAAGATGTAAAAATTGAAATCGAAGCGATTGCTGTTCGTAAATAATCGTTGCTAATAAACGTTTCATTGCATCTTAATTTGCCATAAAAAAAGCTGCTAACGGGATCTCGTTGGCAGCTTTTTTATTCTTAAAACAACACTAATTACTTAGTGGCAAAAGCAAACACTTGACTAAACCATGCCGTAAATAACTCAGGCTGAGTCTTTAGCGTTTGTTTAATCGTCTCTTCAGACCACCAGCGATAATCCATCACTTCATCAGCGTTAGGAACAACCTCTATCTCGCCAGCATCAGCCACCAGCACATGATCGAGCTCATGCTCAAATAATTGGTTATCAAGCTCTGCGTAATAACAGAAGTGACCAATATCAGATAATGAAGTCACTTGCGTGATCCCCATTTCTTCAGCTAATCGTCGTATCCCTGCTTGCTCTATCGACTCATATTGGCGAGGGTGTGAACAACACGTGTTAGTCCACAACCCACCACTATGATATTTGTGCAACGCGCGTTGATGAAGTAAGTATTCACGACCAGACGTGGTATTTCGATACAACAAAACCGAAAAAGCCAAATGCAAAGCACCTTGTTTATGCGCTGCCATCTTCTCTTGTAAGCCTTGAAATTCACCTTGGCTATCAACCAAGACTACATATTCTTCAGTCATCACTCTTTACTACTGTTATAAATTACCCCCCTGATATTCAGGGGTTAAAATAAAACAAGGACATGTGATAAACATGTCCTTGTATATTAATACTTACGAGACAAATAAATTAGCGTTTACCTCGCTCACTCGCTTCTGCATTAAGTTCTGCTAATTTTTCAGCCATAACATCATGACAACGGCTAGAGAGGCTGCGAACATCTTCTTTATGTAAGCCGTCCGTTGAAATCGGCTTCATCACTTCGACAATCACGACACCGTTATCCCAACGATTTAACCTAACATGATCAGTTGAACTACACACAATCGGTACAACAGGAACGTTCGCGCCAATTGCAGCATGGAAAGCACCAGTTTTAAACGGCAATAAACCACGACCACGAGAGCGAGTCCCCTCAGGGAACATCCACACTGACACTTTGTTTTGTTTAATTTTATCGACGACTTGACCTATGGTGCCCACCGCTTTACTGCGGTTTGCACGATCAATTAAGATGTTACCCGTGATCCAGTATAGCTGACCAAATAACGGTAACCATACTAAGCTTTTTTTACCCACGGTAACGGTACGAGGCATGATTGCACCAGAAACTGTAAAAAGATCATAATTATTCTGGTGGTTCGCAATATAAATAGCAGAGCCTACTTTTTCAGCACCCTCTGCGTATCGGAACTCTAATTTGATCCCTAGCACACGTGACATTTTGCTAAACAAACGTCCAAAGGTATAAACGTGTTTAGGGTTACGTGGGCTTAATAAACAATATCCGCAACCAAAAATAAACGTCACGATAGCAAAAATTGCGATAGCAAATATCCGCAAAACAAAAATCATTCTAGCTCTCCTCAGCGTACAAGCGTTCGCTAGTATACTCACAGCAAGAGAAAATACACGTTTTATGTGTATTCTTTACTCACTTGTTATTCGCTTATCAA
This sequence comes from Photobacterium sp. GB-1, assembly GCF_003026165.1. Lineage (NCBI taxonomy): Bacteria > Pseudomonadati > Pseudomonadota > Gammaproteobacteria > Vibrionales > Vibrionaceae > Photobacterium > Photobacterium sp. GB-1. Next base: position 21,880 of record NZ_PYOB01000013.1, read on the forward strand.
TAGAAACGATACGCACAGCTTAGATCAAAAAAGCCCTCAACTTGAGGGCTTTGAATAGCGCATCAGAAATAACTATTCCGATGGAACGTCAGAAGATTGCTCGTTTGGTGAATCAATCTCCATCCGTGTCACTCGCTGTAAACCTCGAGGTAACATCGCTCCTCGACGTCCACGCTCACCACGGAAATTATCGAGATCCGACGGTTTCAATCCTAGTTTACGTTTGCCCGCATAAAGAGTGACATGGGTATCTGCACTAATTACCGTCAAGTACGATAAGAATTCTTCACGCGCTTTTGAACGTGCAGATGGAATGTTGATGATCTTGTTACCCTTACCTTTACCCAGTTGCGGTAAATCTTTAATTGGGAACAGTAACATTCGACCTTCATTGGTAATGGCTAATATCTGATCATTCTCAATATCAGCAACAGGCTGTGGCGGCAGCACAGCAGCATTTTCAGGTACCGTTAATAAGGCTTTACCACTCTTATTTTTCGATACCATATCTGTGCTCTTACAGATAAATCCGTAACCTGCATCCGATGCCATTAACCAAATTTGATCGTCTTCTGCCATTAACACTTGGCGCATATTTGTGCCTGGGGTTAAATTTAAACGCCCCGTGATAGGTTCACCTTGGCTACGCGCAGATGGCAAGCTATGTGATTCTAACGCATAGCTACGTCCATCAGAGCCTAAGAAAATCGCAGCCTGATTACTCTTACCGCGAGCATGCGCAAGGTAACTGTCACCCGACTTATAGTTTAGCGTGCTCGGATCTACCTCATGCCCTTTAGCATGACGGATCCAGCCTTTCTCTGATAGTACAACGGTGATCGCCTCACTTGGGATCAAGTCACGTTCAGTTAATGCTTTCGCTTCTTCTCGTTCAACTAATGGCGAGCGGCGATCATCACCGTACTTCTCAGCATCAGCGAGAATTTCTTTCTTAATTAAAGTATTTAAGCGACGCTCAGAGCCAAGTAACTTTTCTAGTTGCTCACGCTCTTTGGCTAATTCGTCTTGCTCTGCACGGATCTTAATTTCTTCAAGCTTGGCTAACTGACGCAGTTTAATTTCTAAAATTGCGTCTGCTTGAATCGCTGATAAACCAAAACGTGACATGAATTCTGCTTTTGGATCTTCCTCATTACGGATGATCTCAATCACTTCATCAATGTTAAGGTAAGCGGCCAGTAAACCTTCTAAAATATGTAAGCGCGCATTCACTTTATCTAAACGGTACTGTAAACGACGACGTACTGTTGTACGGCGATATTCCAGCCATTCAGCAATAATCTCCACTAAACCTTTAACTTGTGGACGACCATCTAGACCCAACATGTTCAAGTTCGCACGGAAGCTCTTTTCAAGATCCGTTGAAGCAAACAAGTGATTCATCAACTGCTCGCAATCAATACGGTTAGAGCGTGGCACAATCACAATGCGAGTTGGGTTTTCGTGATCGGATTCGTCACGTAAATCCTCAACCATTGGCAATTTCTTCGCACGCATTTGGCTAGCGATTTGCTCAAGCAGTTTTGCACCTGACGTTTGGTGTGGCAATGCGGTAATAACAATATCACCGTTTTCTTTGTGCCAAACCGCGCGCATTCTAATACTGCCTCGGCCACTCTTATAGACTTTCTTTAAGTCAGCTTTAGAGGTAATGATTTCCGCTTCAGTTGGGTAATCAGGGCCTTGAACAAACTCCATTAGCGCATCAAGATCTGCCTTTGGATTTTCAATCATATGTACTGCTGCATTGGCAACTTCACGCGCATTGTGCGGTGGAATATCAGTTGCCATACCAACAGCAATACCCGTTACGCCATTAAGCAAAATATGCGGCAGACGTGCAGGTAACATCTTAGGCTCTTGCATTGTACCGTCAAAGTTTGGTACCCAATCTGCGGTGCCTTGGCCTAATTCAGACAGCAACACTTCAGAAAATCGAGACAAACGTGATTCGGTATAACGCATCGCCGCGAATGATTTCGGATCATCCGGAGCACCCCAGTTACCTTGACCGTCAACCAGTGGGTAGCGGTAAGAGAAAGGCTGTGCCATTAATACCATGGCTTCATAACAGGCAGAATCACCATGAGGGTGATATTTACCTAATACATCACCCACTGTACGGGCTGATTTTTTATATTTTGCCGTTGCACTTAAACCCAACTCAGACATCGCATAAATAATACGGCGCTGTACGGGTTTAAGGCCATCACCGATAAACGGTAAGGCACGATCCATGATTACATACATGGAGTAATTTAAATAAGCGTCTTCAGTAAACTTCCTAAGAGGAAGCTGTTCAACGCCATCCATTGAGACATCAGTCATCGTTAGATAATCCGTCTTTAATTTTGCTTATCTGCCAGTTATTACTAGCAGATGAAATAGAGTAAAAAGCTGATCACACTTCAGCCATATCGCCTTTGCTTTGCAACCAGTGACGACGATCTTCAGCACGCTTCTTACCAAGTAGCATGTCCATCATTTCGTTGGTTTCACTGTCGTCATCAATCGTTAACTGCACTAAACGGCGAGTATTCGGATCCATGGTCGTTTCACGCAATTGCAATGGGTTCATCTCACCCAGACCTTTGAATCGCTGAACATTAACCTTGCCACGCTTACCTTTTAGGCGATCAAGAATACTGTTTTTCTCAGCTTCATCGAGGGCGTAGTACACTTCTTTACCCAAATCGATACGGTACAAAGGAGGCATTGCAATAAATACATGTCCGGCACGTACTAAGGTTTCAAAGTGCTTCATAAATAACGCACACAACAAGGTAGCAATGTGAAGACCATCGGAGTCCGCATCCGCAAGGACGCAGATCTTACCGTAACGAAGCCCACTTAAATCATCACTATCTGGATCAATACCAAGTGCGACCGAAATATCATGGACTTCTTGAGAGGCAAGGACTTGATCGGCAGACACTTCCCACGTATTTAAAATTTTACCGCGAAGTGGCATGATCGCTTGGAACATACGATCACGAGCTTGTTTCGCCGAGCCGCCCGCCGAGTCACCCTCGACAAGGAATAATTCAGTGCGATTAAGATCTTGTTGTGAACAGTCCGCTAACTTACCAGGCAGTGCTGGGCCTGATGCAATTTTCTTACGTACCACTTTTTTGCTTGCACGCATACGACGGTGCGCATTTGCAATACAGACTTCTGCTAATTGCTCTGCCAGTTGTGGACGCTCATTAAGCCATAAGCTAAAGGCATCTTTTACCACACCAGAAACAAACGCCGCACATTGACGTGACGATAAACGTTCTTTGGTTTGACCGGCAAATTGTGGATCTTGGATTTTTACCGACAGGACATACGCACAACGATCCCAAATATCATCAGCCGTTAATTTCACGCCTCGTGGCAATAAATTACGGAACTCACAGAATTCACGCATCGCATCTAACAAGCCCTGACGCAGACCATTAACGTGAGTCCCCCCTTGCGCTGTTGGGATCAAGTTAACATAACTTTCAGTGATCAATTCGCCACCTTCAGGTAGCCATAACAGCGCCCAATCAGCGGCTTCTGTTTGCGAACTGAACACACCAGTAAATGGTTCTTCTGGCAGTAATGTATACCCTTTTACACCTTCAGCAAGGTAGTCTTTTAAGCCATCTTCATAACACCAACGAATCGTTTCATCAGTAATTTTATTGGTGAATACAATTTCTAAACCAGGGCATAACACTGCTTTAGCTTTTAAATTACTCTTCAGGCGGGAAACTGAGAACTTAGCACTGTCGAAATATTTTGGATCAGGCCAAAAGTGAACACGTGTGCCTTTTGCGCGACGGCCACAAGTGCCAATCACCTCAAGCTCTGAGACCTTATCGCCATTTTCAAAGGCAATTTGATACACTTGACCATCACGTTTTACCGTGACTTCAACACGCTTAGAAAGGGCGTTTACAACCGAGATGCCTACCCCGTGTAAACCACCTGAAAATTGGTAGTTTTTACCAGAAAACTTACCACCTGCGTGAAGCTTACATAAAATAAGTTCAACCCCTGATACACCTTCTTCAGGGTGAATATCAACAGGCATACCACGACCATCATCAACCACCTCTAATGATTGATCGGCATGAAGGATCACTTCAACTTTACGGGCATGTCCAGCCAATGCTTCATCGACACTGTTATCGATAACTTCTTGACCTAAGTGGTTAGGTCGAGCCGTGTCGGTATACATACCGGGACGGCGGCGTACTGGCTCAAGGCCATTAAGAACCTCAATGGCTCCAGCGTTATAGCTTTGATCTGTCATATCACGGAAATTTACGGGAAAGTTTTGAAAATAATAGTCAGTAACCCAGCGCTATATGTCAAGTTCTGGGACACATGAAGGCTCATGACTGTGAGTAATGATGTTATTTACAAGAACATCAGATAGAACATGTCATAGAAATATAAGTAATATCAGAAAACATATCGCGACACAGAGTCACTCGCGAATGCTAAACATGGCAGCATTCTACCAGTTATAATTCTAAGAATTGGATAATTGATGCAGGAAATCGTTCAAAATTGACAAAACTATGATCCCCATTAGGTTCAACGGTCAATTTTGATTCAGCATATTTCATTATGGATTGGCGATAATCTAATACTTCATCACCTTCTTGCAATAGCACCCAAAAACGTTGTGGAGCATGTAATGTCGCCACATCTAGTTGCTGCAATTGCGCCATATGCTGGGGAACAAGTACATAATTTTCGCCACTATATGGATTCTGCTGGGGTCCTAAATAATCAACTAACAACTCATAAGGTTTTACTGCTGGGTTAATTAATACCGCAGGTAAAGCAAACCGTTCACTTAACCAAGTACATAAATACCCACCTAATGAACTCCCTACTAAACCTATCTTGTACTCGTCTTTGCAGCGAAGGATCAACTGTTCAAGATAAACCTGCGCTTCTTCAGGGTAGCTCGGTAGTTGCGGCATCACAACCTTAATATCAGGTCGATGGTTTGCACAATACTGCGCCATTTGCTGCGCTTTTAATGATTGTGGCGAGCTATTAAAGCCGTGCAAATAAATCAATAGTGATGCCATTAATACCCTGCTGAATCAAAAGTTGGTTGGAATACATCACCTTCAAGACGTTCAACGTGAGTAATAATATCCCCTGTCGCGGTTAATTCTAAATAACGCCAACCTGGGGTTACTTGATCTAATGCAAAATCATCAGAATCGGGTAGAAATTGAATACACGTCGAAGGTGTCGCTAGCACTCTGACATCACGATGAATACGATCCAACTCTTGATGAATATGACCGCATAAAATAGCTTTTACTTGAGGATGTTTATCAATGACCTGCCACAGCGCATCACTATTGTGTAACTGATGCTGATCAAGCCATGCGCTCCCCGCGGGTAACGGATGGTGATGAAGTAATACCAACGCATGTCGCTCAGGGTGTAGCGATAAAGCATGATCAAGTAGTGCTAATTGATGATGAGATAATTCGCCATGTGGAACACCAGCCACTTGGCTATCAAGTAGGACAACTTGCCAATGATCACCGACCAATATTTGTTCACTATCTTTAATTTGTTCAGAAGGTAATATTGATGCCATGGTTGGTTGGTAATCGTGATTGCCCGGTAACCAAAAACACGGTTGTTCCCAACGAGCAATGCCTTCAGCAAAACGTTGGTAGGAATCAGGAGTGTGATCTTGGGAAATATCTCCCGTTGCAACAATTGCATCAAATTTACGCGTAGAAGCATCTACCGCATTAAGGACGGCATGAAAGCTCTGTTGAGTTGCCACACCAAGCAGAGCGCCTGATTCATTGGCAAACAAATGAGTGTCTGTAATTTGAAGAAGAACCACACTATCAGGGTTCGTCTGTGGCAGCGAATAGGTCTGCAAAACGTCAAAAACCTTGTCTTTTAATCAATCAAAAACAGTTAACAAACAGATTGGTTACTGATCCCACGGCGTAAACAATGGTTTAACCAATCGCCTAAAAAACGATTTACTTGATGTTTCTCATCTTTCTGATGCATACGCAAGTTAGGATAATCATATATTGGCTTTAAACGAGAAATCTGTTGAGCGGAACACACTTCTGCGACTCTAGCATCATGATAAAGCCTTACTGTTAACGCTGGCGATAAATAATCGACAACATCTTGATCACTCTTTAACCCTAGAGAAATCATCGTAGTATAGCGTGTGGATTCTATTATTTTTAAGCGATATATATCATCACACACTCGATAAAACCTTTCATCACCCACTTCGTCACTACGAGGTAATAACGGGAGCAACTTAGCATAATTGGTTTCATACAAGCGCATTAGGCTTGATAAATCGACAGAGTATCGAGAGTTCAATGACAAAATCCTTTAAATAGTTACAACCTTTTATTGGCCTATTGCTGTAACTGTAAATAATGAAGCTGTAACCATTGTAAGGCAATAATCGAGGCTGCATTTTCAATTTTACCAGATTCTACCCACTGATAGGCCTGTGTTCTTGACACAACATGCACCCGAATATCTTCACTTTCTTCAGCTAAACCATGAATACCACTCGCTGTTGTGCTATCAACAGTGCCAACGAATATATCCAGCATTTCAGAACAACCACCTGAGCTTGATAAATAACGCGTCACTTTTTGAAGTTCAGTGACGGTTAGCCCCGCCTCTTCAACCGCTTCTCGTTTAACGACCTCTTCTGCAGATTCACCTTGGTGATCAATCATGCCCGCGACAATTTCTAACTGCCAAGGCTCACAGCCAGCCGCCATCGCACCGACACGAAATTGTTCAATTAAAACCACTTCATCAGTGACTGGATCATAAGGTAATAAGGCGGCGGCATGCCCACGTTCAAACATTTCTCGATTGACCGTATCGCTCCATCCGCCTGCAAAAAGTTTATGCCGAAAACGGTATTTCACCATTTTAAAAAAGCCATTGTAGACAATATCTTTCGCCTCAACTTTTACATCATCCACACCAAACTGCAGTGGACTTTTCTCATTTTGGCTCATCATTATTCCCTTGTATAAATAAAGTGCGCTAGCTCGCAATAATTAACAGATAATCATAACAAACAGAGAAGGTTAGCTATCTTTTCATTCAATCAGATTATCAGCAACGTTTAACTTCAACAAAATTAATAAATATTACATTTTTTTTTAAACCAAATTGATAAGAGTTTAAATTTCCACCACCATAAATAAAAAATAAACCATCATATTTAGGTAAATTTTTGCAATGATCAGTTTCAAGCAAGGCATGTTGAGGTAAACTACAATTTGTAATTATATTTTTAGCTCCCATTTTGTCAGCAAGACCAGGAAAGGCATCCATGAAAAAATTGCTTCCAATCGTTATCAGCCTTGCATTTGGCTCACTAAGTCAATCAGCTCTTGCTGATGATCTCGCTCAAATTTATCAGCAAGCAAAACAAAATGATCCACAACTTCTAAAAGCTGCAGCAGATAAAGATGCAGCATTTGAAGCAATTAACTCATCTCGAAGTACGTTACTACCGCAGATTAACTTAAGCGCGGGCTACAATACTTACCATTTAGATGCCAAAGACAAAAATACAGATGGATTTGTTGGCGGTCTTCAGCTTGACCAAGAGATTTATAATCGCTCAAGCTGGATTGGTTTAGATGTATCAGAAAAAAAAGCCCGTCAAAGTGATGCTGCATACTCAGCTGAGCAACAAGGCTTAATTCTTCGTGTCGCACAGGCTTACTTTAATGTTTTAGAAGCCAAAGACGATCTGAGTTTTGGTGAGGCCGAAAAGAAAGCTGTAGGCCGACAACTAGAACAGATGAAACAGCGCTTTGAAGTGGGTCTATCTGCCATTACGGATGTCCATGACGCCCAAGCACAATACGATAAAGTTGCAGCTGATGTGATTCTAAAAGAAAATGCAGTCGCCAATAGCTACGAAGAACTGCGTGAAATTACAGGCCGTGAGTACACCTCTCTGGATGCCTTGAACACCAAGACTTTCTCCGTAACGCCATTACAACAATCACCTGATACGTTTGTAAAAACAGCTGAGACTGACAACCTATCATTATTGGCGTCAAGAATTGGTCAAGATATCGCAAGAGACAATATTTCACTTGCAGAATCAGGCCATCTACCAACCTTATCGTTCACTTCAGGTTATCAATATAATAAGTCAGGACCGGGCACTCCAGATCCAGATCAAGGTTCTTTGACTGCAGGAATTCAGTTAAACCTTCCAGTCTACTCTGGTGGTAATATCAGCTCTCAAGTAAAACAAGCGCAATACGCATATGTTGCCTCTAGTGAAGAGCTTGAAGGCCAATACCGCACGGTAGTAAAAGATGTACGTAACTATTACAACAACATTCATGCCGCTGCTGGTTCAATAAAAGCATACAAACAGCTCGTTATTTCAGCTAAATCAGCTTTAGAAGCAACAGAAGCGGGCTTTGATGTGGGTACGCGTACTATTGTTGATGTTCTTGACTCAACAAAGAGCCTCTATTCAGCAAATAGCCTATTAGCTAATGCTCGTTATAATTATATTCTTGCACAACTACAGCTAAAACAAGCGGTAGGTACCCTGAGTGAGCAAGATATTGTTGATATAAATAAAGGCTTAATTAAACAATAAGTTTTAATCATCAAAAATAAAAAAGCGCCCAAAGGCGCTTTTTTATTATCTGCGATTTTTGTCGCTATAATTTATTAGCCACGACCACCACGGATCGCTTCAATAATTTTGGATGTAGAGCAGCCGTCTTCAAAGTTAAGTACCAGTACTTGACCACCAGCTGCCACAACTTCTTTACCACCCGCAATTTCTTCAGGTTTATAATCGCCACCTTTCACCAAAAGGCTCGGAAGCACTTCACTGATCAAACGTTGTGGTGTTTCCTCGGTAAACGGTACCACCCAATCAACTGCACCAAGACCTGCCAATACCGCCATACGACGATCTTCTGGGTTGACTGGACGACCAGGGCCTTTTAAACCTTTAACTGAGCTATCAGAGTTCACCGCAACAATTAAACGATCGCCTAATTTTGCCGCTTCAGTTAAATAAGCAACATGACCAGCATGTAAAATATCAAAACAACCATTTGTCATAACTACCGTCTCACCACGCGCACGTGCTGACTTTACGGCTTGAATTAATTGAGGCTCAGAAATAACACCAAAACCACTGTCTTGACTACCATGAATGGCATCTGTTAATTCAATAGTAGATAAGGTTGATGTACCCAACTTCGCGACAACGACACCAGCCGCAGCATTGGCTAATTTACACGCATCTGATAACGATTTACCTGCAGATAATGAAGCGGCAAGCACTGAGATCACCGTGTCACCAGCACCTGTTACGTCATACACTTCTTGCGCTTGCGTTGGCATATGTAAAGGCTCACTGCCTTTTTCAAGTAACGTCATGCCATGCTCAGAGCGAGTGACTAACAAGGCTTCAAAATCAAACTTTTCAATAAGGGCTAACCCTTTCTCAACTAAGTCTTCGTCTGACGTGACTTTACCAACAACCGCTTCAAACTCAGATAAGTTTGGTGTAAGCAGTGTGGCGCCACGGTAACGTTCAAAATCCGAACCTTTTGGATCAATTAACACAGGCACATTTGCTTCGCGCGCTAATTGGATCATACCTTGAACGTGCTCTAATACACCTTTCGCATAATCAGATAAAATGACGGCTTTCACATCCGTTAAGGATTGCTTCATGCGCGCAATGATCGGTGCGGGATCAACGTTATGAAAACCTTCTTCAAAGTCTAAACGGATCAACTGTTGCCCACGACTCATTACACGAAGTTTGGTAATTGTCGGATAGTTAGGCAGTGAAACAAAATCACAATAAACGTTCAGTGAAGATAACTTTTCAGTCAGCGCTTTCGCTTGCTCGTCAATGCCCGTTAAACCAATCAATTTTGCATGCCCGCCTAATGCTGCAATATTCATTGCAACGTTAGCGGCACCGCCCGGGCGCTCTTCAATCTGATCAACCTTAACAACAGGTACTGGCGCTTCTGGTGAAATTCGCCCTGTAGGACCTGTCCAATAACGGTCTAGCATGACATCACCAACAATCAAGACACCTGCTTGGTTATAATCAGGAAGGGTCAGTTTCATTTTTTTCTCCGGGAATATGAAAACGCTCAAATACTAGCATAAACTAAAATCAAGATGCATCAGGACAATGTTATTCCGTTAATTATCATCACTATTGATTGGCTCTAAAATTTGCAGCCAGATCGCTTCAACATTTTCTCGTAGCTCAACAAATTGTTTATCAGATACATACGCATCTGATCCTAATAAATTAAGCTTATGGGTTTCATTACGCATTTCACAGTAAGCATGCTGGAGTAATTTTGCATCCTCAGCAGAAATGATGCCTTCTTGCGTCATTGATGAAAATATACGGATATTATCAGACCAACGAGTTACGTCAGGTTGCTCAGCAGCATTCGCTAACACAAGAAATTGGGCGAGAAATTCAATATCGGTGATCCCACCTTTATCTTGTTTTAAACCAAACATTCCCGCTTTTTTCTTACCTAAATGATCACGCATTTTATGGCGCATCTCGACAACGGCTTTGGCTAATTCATTTCGTTTGCGAGGAATTGATAATATCTGCTGGCGAACATCGGCAAAGGCATGCTGCAATTGTTGGTCACCATAAATCATGCGAGCACGAACAAGCGCCTGATGCTCCCATGTCCACGCCTCTTGCTGCTGATAATCAGCAAACGCGGTGACGGTACTGACCAATAACCCTGATGCACCAGATGGACGTAACCGCATATCAACCTCATATAACACGCCTGATGCGGTTCGAGTTGAAAATAGGTGAATGATCCGTTGCGCTAGACGTAAATAAAATTGACGGCCATCTATTTCTTTAAGGCCGTTGGTGTAAACATTATCAGGGCAATCATGCATAAAAACCAAATCAAGATCAGAGCCATAACCAAGCTCCCAACCACCAACTTTACCATAGCCCACAACACCAAACCCTTTCCCCTGTCGTTCAACTAAATGGCTCGGCTCACCATATTTCTGAGCGATTTGTAACCATGCTTGGTTCACTACAGCTGCAACAATCGCTTCAGCTAAATAAGTTAAGTGATCACTAACCTTCATCACAGGTAAAATACCAGCAATGTCAGCTGCTGCAATTTTCAACAACTGAACTTGCTTAAACTGTCGAATCGCCTCCATTTGCTGCTCCATATCTTCTTCTGGAATACGAGCAAGATATTCACGCAATTCGTCTTTATAACTGGTGAGCTCTGTCGGCTTATAAAGGTGCTGTGGATCGAGTAATTCATCTAATAAAAGTGGATATAACGCCAGCTGATCGGCAACCATTGGGCTTGCTGCACAAAGTCGAATCAATTGCTGTAAAGCGGCTGGGTGTTCAACCAATAGCTCAAGATAAGTGGTACGTGTTGCGATCCGAATGATCAGTTTGGTTAAACGCGGTAACAGTTGAGTCGCATCATCTCGCATCACAACCTGTGATAATACTTCGGGCATTAGGCGAGCTAACACTTCGCGCCCACGGGGGCCCAATGTACGTTTAGATAGCTCAGCTTTAAAACCAATTAAGTGCTCTGCTAACTCAATGGATGCTGGCTCATTTAATTCAGCAAGGATCGCGAGTAAGACTTCATAATTGAGCACCATTGCCCACATTTCATGATATTGAGCATCAACACTTGCTTTATCATCTTGCTCCTCCACACCGATGATATCTTCAAAAATCAAGTGAATTGCAGACATATGAGATTCGACATCTTGCAGTAAAGCAGCCCAATCAGCATATCCCATTGCACACGCTAAACGCGCTTGATCAAGTGCTTTATCTGGTAACGTTTGGGTTTGTTTATCATCGATTGCTTGGAGTAAATTCTCTAAACGGCGCAAGAAACAATAGCCATCTTGTAACACAGCCACATCTTGTGATGGCAATAAACCTAATTCATTCATCGCTGATAAGGTGGGCAGTAATCCTCGTCCTCGCAGACTCGGTTCACGTCCACCACGGATCAACTGAAATGACTGCGCGATAAATTCAACCTCTCGGATCCCACCAGCGCCTAATTTAATATTATTGCTAAGTCCTCGACGTCTTACTTCACTGCTGATCATCGCTTTCATGCGACGCAAAGCTTGTACAGCACTGAAGTCGATATAACGACGAAAAACAAAGGGCCGTAGCATTTGACGTAATTCTTGATACTGGCTAAAGCTTTCTTTGCCCATCACGCGCGCTTTGATCATCGCATAACGTTCCCAATCACGTCCTTGCTCTTGGTAATAATCTTCAAGGGCAGCATAGCTCATCACTAATGGACCACTGTCGCCAAAAGGACGTAAACGCATATCAACGCGATAACAAAAACCATCATAAGTTTGTTGATCTAACGCTTTAATCAGCTTCTGTCCTAGACGGGTAAAGAACTGCGCATTGGCAAGACTTCGACGCCCACCTTGTGTTTCACCATTTTCTGGATAGGTAAAAATAAGATCGATATCAGAAGAAAAGTTTAGCTCTCCACCACCCAGTTTACCCATTCCTAATACCAACATAGGTTGAGCTTCACCGCTTGCGTTCATTGGTGTGCCCCAATCAGCACAACATTGATGATATAACCAATGGTAGGCTTCCATGATCAACGCTTCAGCAAGCTGCGATAAAGACTCTAAACTCTGCTTTAACGGGACAACATTAGTAAAGTCATGCCAAGCAATAAGGCACATTTGTCGACGACGAAATTGCCTTAACACATGCATTAATTGGTTTTCATCTTTCACATCATTTAACTGCTCAGATAAGCACTGGCGGTAATCAATCGATTCAAGATGCTGACGATGATGCAGTAGCCAAGTTAGCCATTCAGGATCTTGCACTAATGACGAAAAAATAAAATCACTTAAGCCTAAAACTGAACGCAGCTCTTCTCTATCTTGCCCTTGCCATTGCGCTAACGCTTCAGGGTGATGTTCGGCAAGTTTATGAATAGCAAGATCAGCGGCATCAGCCAGAGAAGTAAAACGAGAAATATTAGGAAAAAAAGCGCTATTTTCTACAGTCATGTGCTTTCCTTGAACAAGTAATCTGACAGAATTGTTTCTACATTAGCATAGAAAAACGCCCATCAAATGATGGGCGTTATAATTTTATACATTACAGGTTATCTCATTACATGAGGCGATGAGTTACACCTGAAATGCCTTAATTTTTGTTTCTAAATCATTAGCATGTTGGTGCATGGTATCTGACGTTTCAGCAAGCTCAGTCACCACTGTCACCGACGCTTCTACCAGCTCTCGTACATTGGTTAAATTCTGGTTCATCTCATCAGCAACCGTTGTTTGCTGCTCTGCTGCGGTGGCAATATGGAAATTCATATCATTAATTAGCTTTACTTGTGCAACAATTTTTTCTAATTCATCCCCAGCATTGGTCACCAAGTCAACCCCTTCAGCCGCCTCTTCAACACTTTGCTCCATCAAACCCACGGCTTGCTGGGCACTTTGTTGTAATTGACTGATCATCTCTTGAATTTCAACCGTTGCAGTTTGTGTCCGTTGCGCCAAATTACGTACTTCATCGGCAACAACAGCAAAACCGCGTCCAGCATCGCCTGCGCGTGCAGCTTCAATCGCAGCGTTCAATGCCAGTAGATTGGTTTGCTCTGAAATACTTTGGATTGTCACAATAACTGTGCTGATCTTCTCAACGCGCGCTTCGACCTGATTAACCGCATCAGCAGATTGACGAATATCGCCAGAAAGCTGATTAATTGTGCTCATTGTTTTGCCTACAAACTCTTGTCCTTGCGCTGCTTGCTCTGATGTTCCCACTGTGGCATCAGAAGCTTGCCTTGCATGTTCAGCGACGGTTTGTACCGTAGAGGTCATTTCTGACATCGCAGAAGCTAATTGATCAATCTCTGCAAACTCTTCTTGTGCCGACGCTTTCGTCTCTACCATACTAATTGACATAATATCGGACAGGCTCGAAAGCTCACTCGCCACTGTACGTTGAGCTTGCAATACTTCCTGTAACTGAAAACGTGCGGTTTCTAGTTCACGTGCTAAATCACCAAATTCATCACGGCAATCCATCTCAATCGGCTCAATTAAATTACGTTGTGCCAAATTTTTAATACTTAGTTTTAAGTAATTAATTTGACGTAGCATTATCCTTGAACCACCCAGTAGTAGCACCATAAAGGCAAGGATCATAACCCCTGTTTGCCATGCAATTTGCCATAAGTATTGATGGTAATAGTTATTAGCAACTTGGCTTGACTGAGAGCCCACGACCACTAAATCACGCTGGGGGAGTAATTCTGCATATTCATAACGCCCTTGATCTAACGTTAGTGGAGAAGAGATCGTTAATTGAGAGAGTAAAGCTGACAAGGGTTGATTTTCTGACGTTGTTGCACTGAGTTGATCCAGTTGCGTTACAGATGGATGCCCAACAACCTTGCCACTTTTACGATCAATGATATAAACATACGCGTCTTGAGCAGAAACTTGGTTAAAAAAGGATTTTGCTATATCGACACCTGATTTATCATTACCTTTCAATAAATTAGAATATGAAACCGCTTGTTCTTTGGCACGATCTTTTTGGATTTGTGAGACTGCAGAATAAAATGTTTGGGCATCCCATAACTGCTTTCCAAGTAGCAGTACCGTACTAAATACCATTAATAGGATCAATTTGGGCACAAGACGGATATTTGTTAGTCCTTTTTCCCATGATGAAAAGTGCATCGTTGCCATTTGGATCCTCCTTATTGCCCTTCAATTTTCAAGTCAAATAAATGAAGATGAAGCACAATAACTATCAATGAATTTTGCTATCGTCTTTCTTAATAGCAATATATCGACAATAACCACAAAGACCTTAGTGATGAAAGTAATTGATGACGTAAAGTATGAGCTACATCCCATGAGTTTGATGGCATTGGTTCTCTCTATCACCTCGCTTATCATTGTGACCAGCACACTTTTTCTCAATAAACACAGTCCAACGTTTCGTATTTTTATTGCCATAGACACTTTTATCTGCCTGATTTTCTGGTGCCAACTGCTGATAGATTTATTTAGAAGTGAAAGTAAAGCTGCCTACCTAAAGCACCACTGGCCTGATTTTATCGCCAGTATTCCCGCTATCGAACCGTTACGTTTTATGCGTATTTTACAAGTTCTGCGCGTTATTCGCTTATTACGTTCGAGTAAACACATTTACTTTCAGCTACAAAACAATCGCCGAGAAACCACTTTGGCTTCGATCTTCTTATTATTGACGGTCCTTATCACTATTGGCGCAAGTTCTATCTTATTTGTAGAAGGCAATGTCCCTGAAGCGAACATTCATACTGCAGGGGATGCACTATGGTGGGTATTTGTCACTATCTCAACCGTGGGTTATGGCGATTATTATCCGGTTACAACATTAGGTCGAATCATTGCTGTCGGGATCATCATCTGTGGTGTGGGTTTATTTGGTATGGTGGCTGGTTTGATAAGCTCAATCATTTCAGATCCACAACATGAAAAAGACTTACTCGAAAAAGCACATCGAAAAGAATGGCGAGAAATGCTAGCCAATCAACAAGTCTTACTGGCTAAATTAGATCGCTTGGAAACAAAACTTGATCAACTATCACAAGAGAAAAGCACCAATACACCAAGCCAGCATTAAGAAAACAAAAATATATCGCTATAAAAAAGCCTTGCTTGAGCAAGGCTTTTATTTTCTCTATAGCACTTAAGGCCAATATGGCGCGAGTTCAATACTCATCTTACGTGTTTGATCCATTGCATGGATCAATGATTCATTTTGACGCTGCAACCATTTCTCAATTTGTACAAAGTCATCACCTTCAAATAACGGCAATAACTGACGTATTGGCTCTAAGGCATAAAGGTCGTCAATGCCTTGCAATAAATCAAACCATGGCATACGGAAAGATTGACGTAATTCAGGATCGTAAAGCGCAGCAAAAGATAAACCACACATTAAATTCCGTTGCAAACGTGGTTTCTGATCAATGTAATCAGAACGGGTTAATTGGCGCTCAGCAGGAAAAGCATCCATTAGCTCACGCCATGAACGAGATAAGATATTATCGGCAAAAGGTTTAATCGCACCAGCAAGTTTTGCGCGTGATTTATCATCTAAAAACGGCTGCCAACCACGGCTTAATATCCAACGACTTAAATCAAGCAATAAACCGCAATAACGTGCAGAGTTCATCAAACGCAGCATATCTTCGCTATCGGGTAGCTGTTCATAGCGCGTATCTAACTGCTGTTGTAGTGATTTTCGGACATTTAACTTACGCAACACATAAGATTTATCGTCCGTTAGCGCTTGAATACTATTGGCATCCTCTAACCACGCTAACTCACCTTCTAACCATTGTAATTCTTGGCGTAACAAAGCACTGGCACGACGCGGGATAATACCGCCGAACGTTGCAAAGGTTTGGCGCAATAAGCTTAATGATTGGGAGATTTGAACTAACGCTTGCTGATCTTGCGATTCAGTATAAATTTGTTCGTGGTATAACCAATGCTCTAATGCGTGCTCTAACGTTTTAATAAACGTCGATTCAACCGTATCTTGCTCAGTCGTTGCCACCAGCGTTAAAGGCTTTGGTGTATCACCTTGATAATCTGCTGCTAAGCGGTAGCCACGAGCCGCTTTACTCAAATTACCTAATCGCATACCACCATCCGCACAAAGTGCACGGGCAAGCGTAAATAAAGCATCGGTTTGACCCGATTTAAGCTCTAACTCAACTTCACAAATTGGCGATGATTTACCATTAGTATGGACATCACCATGATCATAGGCCAATTCAATCTGGCTTCCATCCGGCATGGCGACTAACCATTGCTGACGGGTGAAATCGGTTGAGAATAAAGGTTTAATTTGCTGTTGAGCGAGATCAACATCAAAACCTTCTGGCCACGCATCCGCTGGATGTAAAGCCAAAATGGGCGCATCACCATCAATTTCTACATTATATTCAGGACGCTGGTGTAAACCCGCAACGACCCGACCTGCAGTTTTTAATGTTTGTACATAAACATCGTCAAAACGACGTATCCGAAGGCCAATATCATGCTGACGCAATAATTGGTCTGGCGTATCAAAGTAAATATTGCCTAATTCTCGACTGCTCTGCTGCAGAATTTTCGCTTCAGTTATTTTGTTCAATAATTGACTAGAAAATTCTGGTGAGACGATAAACTTCAGTTCTATCTCGGTTTCCATAGTTATACCTATAAACAGTGGCAATCCAAGGATATTTGCTTCTGCGCTTAAGGGCAAGTCAGAAATATCGATAAAACCTTGATCAAAATTAGTTCCACTATACTCATATATACGTTAACATGCGCGCTTCAATGACCATCGCTCAAGATTTAGCCTTTTTCGGGCGCTCTCTAGGTTGATCGGCTATGCCAGTAAATACAATTATGGGGCTCTTTGCAAAATCCCCAATCAAACCACTGCAACGTCACGTTATTCGCGTAACTGAATGTTGTAACTTGCTTATCCCATTCTTTGAAGCATGTAATGCTGGAGACTGGGAAAAGGCGGCTGCTTTACGCGAACAGATCTCGCAACTTGAAAAAGATGCGGATGTGCTTAAGCGTGAGATCCGTCTGAAGCTTCCTCGTGGTCTTTTCATGCCAGTAGATCGTACTGATATGTTAGGACTGTTAACCCAGCAGGATAAACTCGCTAACCTCTCTAAAGATATCGCAGGTCGTGTCTTAGGTCGTAAGCTACAAATTCCTGCGATCATGTACCCAGACTTTGTCGCTTACGTTCAACGATGTTTAGACGCTGCTGATCAAGCACGCCGTGTAATTAACGAATTGGATGAGCTTCTTGAGACTGGTTTCAAAGGCAGAGAAGTGACGCTTGTTGCCGAAATGATTAATCAGCTAGATGTTATCGAAGATGATACTGATTCTATGCAGATTGTTCTACGTCAACAATTAATGTCCATCGAAGACCAACACAGCCCGGTGGATGTCATGTTCCTGTATAAGATTCTCGAGTGGGTAGGCGCAATTGCTGATCAAGCACAGCGTGTAGGCTCGCGTTTAGAGATTATGCTTTCGCGTTCTTAATAACGAGAATTAACAAAACAAGGTTTTACAATGGAAATCCTGGCTAACTACGGCACTCTAATTATTGGAGTGGCAGCTATTTTTGGTCTTTTAATGGCGATTGGTATTGGTGCAAATGATGTTGCCAATGCCATGGGTACTTCAGTAGGCTCAAAGGCGCTAACTGTAAAGCAAGCAATCATCATTGCGATGATTTTTGAGTTCGCAGGTGCTTATCTTGCTGGTGGTGAAGTAACAGATACAATCCGTAAAGGTGTTATCGATACCTCACTCTATGCAGCCCAACCTGAAGTACTGGTATACGGCATGATGTCAGCGTTACTTGCTGCTGGTACATGGCTACTGCTCGCTTCTTATATGGGCTGGCCAGTATCAACAACTCACTCAATTATCGGTGCAATTATCGGTTTTGCGTGTGTGTCTGTTGGTACTAATGCAGTGGATTGGCATTCAATCCAAGGTATTGTTGGTAGCTGGTTAATTACCCCTCTTATTGCAGGTATTTTTGCTTACCTAATATTTATCAGCGCCCAAAAATTAATTTTTGACACTGATACTCCACTGAAAAATGCAAAGCGCTTTGTTCCTGTCTACATGTTTATTACTGCGATGGTCATTGCACTAGTAACAATTAAGAAAGGTCTAAAGCACGTTGGTTTGCATTTAACAACCAGTGAAGCTTGGGTTGCATCACTTGTTGTATCACTACTTGTGATGGTAGCAGGTTACTTATACATTCAGCGTAAATACACCGACGACGGCTCTTCTGTTGATAGTAATGGCTATGCCGGTGTTGAAAGTGTATTTAGCGTACTAATGGTAGTAACCGCTTGTGCAATGGCATTTGCTCACGGCTCTAATGACGTAGCTAATGCGATTGGTCCTTTGTCTGCTGTAGTTTCTACGGTTGAGCATGCTGGCCAAATTGCAAATAAAAGTGAAATTGCATGGTGGATCCTTCCACTAGGTGGTATCGGTATTGTTATCGGCCTCGCAACTCTAGGTCATAAAGTAATGGCTACCGTAGGCACAGGTATCACAGAACTAACCCCAAGCCGTGGTTTTGCTGCGCAGCTTGCAACAGCATCGACTGTTGTACTGGCATCAGGTACAGGTTTACCTATCTCAACGACACAAACACTTGTTGGTGCCGTTTTAGGTGTGGGTTTTGCTCGTGGTATTGCAGCATTGAATCTTGGTGTTGTTCGTAACATCGTTGCATCATGGGTAGTTACTCTGCCAGCGGGTGCACTACTTGCTGTCATTTTCTTCTACATTATGCAAGCCATATTTAGTTAAATAGTGGCACAGGTTCAAAAGAGGGAGGCTTAGCCTCCCTCTTTTCTTGCACCTTCCTGCCAAAATTCTTACTATCAACGACCTTAACAAAATCAAGACTCCCCAAGGATCAGATTGTGAAGCACCTCATTAGTCTTTGTTTACTTATTTGTGCGGCAATTGCGCCTATTGCAAATGCGGCACAAGTTCGTTATATCTCCGACAACCTATTTACCTATATGCATTCAGGCCCCGGCACACAATACCGTATAATTGGTAGCGTTGATGCAGGTACTAAAGTTACCCTACTAAGCTCTAATAAAGCGGCAGGCTTTACCCAAATAACCGATGACCGTGGTCGTAGTGGTTGGGTCGATTCAAAATTTGTTTCAACCGAAATTGGCCTAAAAGAGCGTGTTCCTGCGCTACAAACTGAATTAACAGAAGTTAAGGCTAAACTTGCTGAAGCACTTACTTCAAGCGATAGTCAAAACGCTGGGCTTAAAAACACACTAGCTCAACGTAATACACAGATTAATGATTTAGAAACACGCAATAATAAACTGCAAAGCGAGTTGTCTTCATCTCAAGATCAAATCCGTGAACTTCGCGCAAAAATTGATACTCAAAAAGACGACCTATTAATGAAGTGGTTCACTTATGGTGGTCTTGTTGCAGGTGCAGGCTTATTATTTGGTCTTGTGCTACCTCACCTTATCCCACGCCGTCGTAAACGTAATAACGGTTGGGCATAATGACCAAAGAGGCAGAGGTCTCGACATCTGGATCAAAAAAGGCAGCTTAGCTGCCTTTTTTATTATCTCTTGTTAGCGTGCATTTACCACTCTGATAATGCTGGCATACTGATTTCGTAACCATCAAATTTTAATACCACATCACGTGACTCGATACGGGCTAATTTGACGCCTGGCGCAATACTGTCCCCTTCATGAAATTCCTTACCATTGACCTTAACCCAACGTTTAGCAGGGGCTGACGAATAGATATGCTGCTCAAAGTTCATTTTAGGTAATTGGTTTTGAATCGATGCTGGTAGCAAACCAATAGGGATCACTTTACTTTGTGATTGTTTAGGCGCTTTAACTGAAGGTTGAGCATCAACTTTATCCCCACTGCGATCCAGTTCATTGTCTTGATAACTTTCGCCATCTGTTGCCACAATCGCGGATTTAAGCTGAGCGGCTAACTTAGGTGATAATCCAGAAAGATCTAAATTATCTAGTTGATAGGGATCTTGATCTTCAGATTGTTTTGCAACAGGTTTAGATACCGCAGCATAACTGTCTGCAGAAGCATTCGCCAAATAAGATTGAGTCGGCGTTGCGACTTCATAATCTTGATAAGCAGGCGCAGCTGAATACAGGCTATCACCAACAGGAAGAGGCTCTGTCACCAATTGAGGATAATCCAGAAAAACAACGTCTTTGGTTGGTGATAATACCGTCGCCTGACGGCTCTCTGCTGGCGCTTGCAATACTCGCTGATCATATGTTGATGTCGAGGGTTGCGATTGAGGTACTTGCTTTAACGGTGCACTCAGCGCTGTTGTTTGAACCTGCTCATATTTGGCTTGCTGATAAAACTTATATCCAACAATTGAAGCGGCAGGAAGTAATGCAATAACAAGTGGCCATGCCCATGATGTTGGCATTTTCTGAGCTTTAACACTTCGCATTGGATGCACAACTTTAACGGTTCCTTGACCCGCTTCTCGTTCAGACTGATCCGTATTTTTATTATCTGATTGTTTTAAACTATCTAGCAATTGAGACATTAGCTGTGCTCCGGCTGTAACGTTGGTCCAGGTAGGTTCATCGCAGAATCCAGCACCATAAGTGTCATTGGCCCTGCTATCCCATCAGCCGCTAAATCTTGTGAACGTTGGAAACGACGCAATTTATCTAATATTGATTGATCAAAATAGCCTTTTCTTGGCGACTCTTCACCAAGAAAATCATTCAATTGTTGGTCAAGCCACGCAACGCGTGGACCATTCTGTCCAAAACGAATACTGGTTTTATCACCTAATGGTGGACGCCACAATAAACTAAATTGTCCATCCCAACGTGACTCAAACCATTTTGGTGTCACCGAAATTCGCTCTTTCCCTAAGAGTAATTCAATACGATCATCGGTGATCGCGTATAACACCGCGTAAAAAGGCTTCTGCGCGCCATCTTTTAAAGTTACGATCACGGGACGGTTAATTAAGCCTAATTTTGCTAATGTCGCTTTACCACTAAAACACGCCAAGCTGATCCGCGAACTGGTAGCACATGTTGCTTGATTTAATGCGGTATCAAAGCCCCATAAACGATATAACGTTTGCATCGAAGTTCGCTCTTTACGACTCGCATCAATCAGTTTCGCTAACCTTTCTTGGGTATTTTCTGGGTGATTTAAGGCTGTTGTTATTTTCTGATTATTTAACTCACTCGATGTCTCAACGGCAGACAAATTTACCGCAGCGTATGACGAATGGTTCGGTGCTATCGGTGATGCAACTGGCGCGACAGGTAATGGCCAATAATGCCATACCCCCATCACTAATGTTGAACATAATGCCATAGCAACTCCCCATGGGAGCCATGATGCCGCAGTTTTAGCCCCTTTTAAGCGCGCTTTTGACTGAACAGGGACTTGCCAACTTAAAATATCTTCACACGCTTGAACCGCCATTGTTTTAGTCACTTGATGCGTGCCGGCTTGACAAGCCAATTGCATCGACTTATCACACACAAGATTAATTAAGCGCGGAATACCTTGAGTTGCTTTCGCAATATATTTGATGCTACTTGCGTCAAATACAGGGTATAAACAATCGACAGCAGTTAAACGGTAGTGAATATACTCACTCACTTCGGTTTCGGTTAAGGGCAACAGGTGATAACGAGAAGTTATACGTTGAGCAAGCTGACGTAAACGCTCTTGTTGCAATAATTGCTGTAATTCAGGCTGACCAATTAACACGACCTTAAGCAATTTTCTGCTGTCCGTTTCTAAATTGGTCAATAAGCGTAATTGTTCTAATACATCAGGCATAAGGTGCTGTGCTTCATCCACCAGCAGCAATGTTTGTCGACCTTCAGCATGATTCGCAATTAAGTGGCGATAAATGATATCTGTTAACTGTTTAAAGCTCGCGTCAGATTGATAATGTAAGCCTAACTCATCACAAATCGCAGCTAATAAATCATGAGCAGATAACGCTGGATTTAAAATAACAGCAACTTGTGTTTGGTGTGACAACCGGGAAATCATCGCACGTAGTACGGTGGTTTTACCGGTACCCACCTCTCCCGTTAATAAACCAAAACCACCACCATCGGTTAATCCTGACAACATATGTGTCAATGCTTCTCGATGTCGTTCACTGAGATATAAAAAACGTGCGCTAGGGACGATAGAAAAAGGCGCTTCAGTGATCCCGAAAAAGTCTTGATACATAGAAATACTCTAGTGCTTAAAATAAGTGATAACCGTTTAACGAGGTTAAATGCTCTTTTGTTCTAAAATACCCGTCAACATTGCGGTATTTATTATCATGGGTATTGATTGGGTTATTGTATACTGCCAAGCAGTAGCGCATAGACCAAGTTCACACTGAATACAGTATTATGGTCAGTTTTTAACTAAAATCGGTAGAGATTCATCTCATTAGTTTCAGATATAAGGAGCTTTCATTGCAAACCTATCTTGTTGGTGGTGCCGTTCGTGACACCTTATTAAACCTTACGGTAACAGATAAAGACTGGGTGGTGGT
This sequence comes from Photobacterium sp. GB-1, assembly GCF_003026165.1. NCBI lineage: Bacteria > Pseudomonadati > Pseudomonadota > Gammaproteobacteria > Vibrionales > Vibrionaceae > Photobacterium > Photobacterium sp. GB-1. The sequence continues at coordinate 45,170 of NZ_PYOB01000013.1, forward strand.
TGGCACAACACCTGAAGCAATGCTAGCTGCAGGATTTGAACAAATAGGCAGTGACTTTCCTGTTTTTCTTCACCCAAAAACGAAACAGGAACATGCTCTAGCTCGAACTGAGCGAAAATCCGGGCATGGTTATACTGGCTTTACTTGTTATTCTGCACCTGATGTAACGCTTGAACAAGATTTACAGCGCCGTGATCTTACCATCAATGCGATGGCCCAATCACCAACGGGTGAGTTAATTGATCCTTACCATGGACAACAAGATCTTCACGATAAAATTTTACGTCACGTCTCCCCTGCATTTAGTGAAGATCCTTTGCGTGTCTTACGTGTCGCGCGTTTTGCCGCACGTTTTGCCCATTTAGGTTTTACTGTCGCGCCTGAAACTATCGCGTTAATGCAAGAGATGGTGATCAGTGGTGAATTAGAAAGCCTCACACCTGAGCGGGTATGGAAAGAGTGGGAAAAATCACTCTCTAGTGATGACCCACAAGTATTTCTTACGGTACTGCGCCAATGTGGTGCGTTATCAGTTGTCATGCCTGAAATTGATGCACTGTTTGGAGTACCACAACCTGAAAAGTGGCATCCTGAAATTGATTGCGGTATCCATACTTTATTAGTGGCTAAAAAAGCCGCTGAGTTAACGACCGATAAAACCATTCGTTTTGCCGCACAGGTACATGATTTGGGGAAAGCCTTATCCCCAAAGGAGGATCTACCTCATCACAAGACGCACTGTCGAGATGGTATTAAACCTATCAAAGCACTGTGCCAACGTTTACGTATACCGAATGACTGTCGCGATCTGGCATTATTGGTCTGTGAACAGCACACCAAAATCCATTATGCCGAAGAAATGCGTGCTGATACCTTTATTAAAATCTTTGACCAAATTGACGCATGGCGAAAACCCGACCGTGTTGCTCAACTAGCAACGTGCTGCCGTGCTGATGCTCGTGGACGCACCCACTTTGAGCAAACACCGTACCAACAAGCTGATATTTTCCAAACTGTATTTGCTATAGCACAACAAGTGGATGTAAAAGCAATTGTTGCAGCAGGGTTTAAAGGCGCAGAGATCAGAGAGCAATTAGCGGCAAAACGTATAGAGGCAGTTGCTCTACATTTAACAGCGACACGCCAAAGTAGCTAAGTATTAGCTTTAAAACAAAAGACACAAAAAAGCCGACTTAATGTCGGCTTTTTTGATCGTAAATAGCGCGTTAAAATTACTTGGACATCAAGAATAAGAACAAACCAATACCCAAAATTAAGCGGTAGATAACAAACGGTGTCATTCCCAAACGCGTTACTAATTTCAAGAACACATGAATACACGCATAAGCACTGATAAACGAAACAGCAATACCAATACTTAGATTACCGAAATCAATTGGATCTGTGCCCGTCACCAATTTTAAACCAAGGTAACTACCAGCAAGCAGAATAATCGGGATCGACATTAAAAATGAAAAACGCGCTGCAGCCTCACGCGTAAAGCCAAGATACAGTGCAGCTGTCATCGTCGCGCCAGAGCGAGAAGTTCCAGGGATAATAGCCGCCGCCTGCGCTAGACCAATAAACAACGCACTCTTCCAATTCGCTTGATACTCGTTATCGGTTTGCTTGGCGCGTTTATCAACCCACCATAGCAACAAACCAAAGATAATCGTGGTGCACGCAATCACCCATGCTGAACGCAAGTACATTTCGATAAAGTCTTTCATCACCAAACCGAAGATACAGGCGGGGATTGTCGCTATCACAATCATCCATGCTAATTTCGATTCAGCGCTATGTTCACGTTTAAAAATGGAGTTAATCCAAGCGGTTAATAACGAAACCACCTCTTTTCGAAAATACAGAATAACCGCCATCAACGTACCAACATGTACAGCGACATCAAACGCTAAGCCTTGATCAGGCCAACCTAAGATCTCAGACGGTAAGATTAAATGGGCGGAGCTAGAGACGGGTAAAAACTCTGTCAGTCCTTGAATAAGGGCTAACATAAATGCTTCTAAATGACTCATTAATTGTCCTTAATTAAACACAGCATAAAAAGTAAGTAGTGACTAACTTTTTACTAAATGACTCATTCAACAGGCCATAATATTTGCTGTTGAGAAAAATTTTGCCAAAGTTGCGCCAATGTTTGAGTCTCTTGTGGTATCACTAAGTCCGGATTTAACTCACTGAGAGGCCACAAAACAAAAGCAAAACGGTAAATATCAGAACGTGGTAACGACGGTAAAGCATCACTTACAGCATCGCCATACAACAACAAATCAAGGTCGATAGTACGACTTTGATTTTTAACCGCATGTGCCGGACGCCCTAATTGGCATTCAATTTCTTTAAGTTGAGATTGTAATGCAGATAACGATAACGATGTCTGTATTTCAATCACTGCATTAAAAAAATTATCACCATCAAACCCCACAGGCTCAGCTTCAAAAATGCGAGACATTCGCCAGTTACTTGCCAGTGTCTTTACCGCATCTAAGCCAGCTTTTAAATGATATTCACGTTCAATATTACTACCAATACTGATATACGCGGTGATCACTTACTACCTCGCTCTATTTGCACTCCAACGCCACGCGCATTCACCACAGCACCAGGTTTAGTCACTCGCACTTTGATCCAAGGCACATTAAAATCTGTCATGATTAAATTTGCCACATCTTCAGCTACACGCTCAACTAACAGAAATCGTCCCTGTTCAATCAAATTCGTAACAGCGGTACTTACCGTAGAATAATCCAATGCATAAGTAACATCATCACTGTTAGCAGCAGGTCGATTATCATGCGCCATTTCCAAATCAAGCACTAATTTTTGCTTAATTTCCTGCTCCCAGTCATATACCCCAATAGTGGCAATAACTTCTAATTTTTCGATAAATACCGTATCCATGCTCAATCGCTAATTTTGTTAGAGGTCGGATACCCAATGTCAGCAAAAGCGCGTATTATCAGGTAATATTCGTTAACATGAGTGTTGTTAGTAATGATGCAACATTATCACTGTTAACTTGGCTGGAACTATACCACAGCCATGAACGAGTCAAAATTACTGTTCCGTAATATTGACGCAGATAAGATCCAGTTAACATTTCAATTCCTGTTGAACTGGCACTTACCTTAGCTATTCGGAAAAATGCATGACACCACTAGCGCTACTGATGATCATTGCCGCCTACTTACTTGGGTCTATTTCTAGCGCCGTATTAATTTCGCGGTTGTATCGACTTCCCGATCCTCGAAAAAGTGGTTCCGGTAATCCAGGTGCTACTAATGTGCTTCGTTTAGGTGGAAAGAGTGCAGCAGCACTAGTCTTGGTATCTGATATTTTGAAAGGTATGTTGCCAGTATGGCTAAGCTACTTTTTAGGTATTAATCCATTTTTACTCGGTATCATTGGAATTGCTGCCTGTTTAGGCCACATTTATCCACTATTTTTTCATTTCCAGGGCGGAAAAGGAGTTGCAACAGCCCTTGGAGCATTAGCGCCTATTGGATGGGATTTAAGCGGCATGCTCATTACAACATGGGTACTCACACTGGTTGTAACCGGCTACTCTTCACTCGCATCACTTATCACAGCCCTTGCTGCACCAATGCTCACTTGGTTGGTAAAACCTGAATACACCATGCCTGTTTCCATGCTGTCTTGCTTAATTATTTTGCGGCACCACGAAAATATTCGTCGCCTACTTGATGGACAAGAAACCAAGATTTGGGATAAGTTTTCCAAGAAAAACAAAGACGCTTAAACAAAAAAAGCGAAGCTCTTTGCTTCGCTTTTCTATTGCTATACCCATTTTTTATTAGTCAGCAATCGGTTTAAGTTGATCAATCGGCCAGCGTGGAAAGGCTTTAACACCTAAATCCATCGTTTCTTTGTTTTTCAGACGTTGCATGCCTGCATAAGCGATCATTGCACCATTATCTGTACAAAATTCTGTACGAGGATAGAACACTTCCCCTTTTAGGTTCTTCATCATGCTTTCAAGCTCTTGACGTAAGTACTTATTTGCACTGACGCCGCCAGCAATCACTAAGCGCTTTAAACCTGTTTGTTTTAGTGCACGTTTACATTTAATGGCTAAGGTATCGACTACCGCCTCTTGGAATGCAAACGCGATATCAGCTCGGGTTTGTTCATCATCGTCGTTAGCACGAATGGTATTCGCCGCAAATGTTTTTAAACCAGAAAAGCTAAAATCAAGACCGGGACGATCTGTCATTGGACGAGGGAATTTAAAACGCCCTTTAGTACCTTTTTCTGCCATTTTAGACAGTAATGGGCCACCTGGGTAATCAAGCCCCATCATCTTCGCTGTTTTATCAAAAGCCTCACCAGCCGCGTCATCAATCGACTCGCCTAGGATTTGGTATTCACCAATGCCTTTAACTTCAACCATCATGGTATGACCACCAGACACCAGCAAGGCAACGAATGGGAATTCAGGTGCATTATCTTCTAACATTGGCGCGAGAAGATGCCCTTCCATATGGTGCACCGCAACAGCAGGTAAATCCCACGCATACGCTAGGCTGCGTCCAATGGTTGCACCCACTAATAATGCACCAACAAGACCCGGGCCTGCGGTATAAGCAACACCATCAAGATCGTCATGAGTCAGTCCGGCAGAAGCAAGCGCAGCCTTAATCAATGGAATCGTTTTCTTAACGTGATCACGCGATGCCAACTCAGGCACAACACCACCGTAATCCGCATGTAGCTTTACTTGACTGTAAAGTTCATGTGCCAAGAGACCTTTTTCATCATCGAAAATCGCAATACCTGTTTCATCACAGGAAGTCTCGATGCCCAGTATACGCATAACAACCTCTATACTATTAGGGGGTTTAAATGAAAAATCGGTATAGTTTCAATAACAACCGATAACTCAAATAGGGTTAGGGAGTACTAATTAAGGGGCATGTTACCGTTGTTGACATAAATTAACCAGTTCATAGACGTAGAATGCTTTACAAATGCCCCCAGATCAGATTAGAATTTCGCACCATTTTTAATCAGCTGACACTTTGAACGTCAGCTTTAAATAGAATCACTCTGAGGTGAGTATTACATGCCAGTAATCAAAGTACGTGAAAACGAACCGTTTGACGTAGCACTACGTCGTTTTAAGCGCTCTTGCGAAAAAGCAGGTATCCTTTCTGAAGTTCGTCGTCGTGAGCACTTCGAAAAGCCAACAACTGTACGTAAGCGCGCTAAAGCAGCGGCAGTTAAGCGTCACCTGAAGAAATTGGCTCGCGAAAACGCGCGTCGCGTTCGTCTGTACTAATCTTTAGATTTTAATACAGAAGGATCGCGTAATGACTCTAATTGAACGTCTTAAAGACGAACAAAAAGCGGCGATGAAGGCGAAGGATAAACCTCGTCTTGGCGCTATCCGTTTAGTTCTTGCAGCAATTAAACAACGTGAAGTTGACGAAAAGATCACTCTTAACGACGACGACGTGTTGGTTGTATTAACAAAAATGGTTAAGCAACGTCGTGACTCTGTAGCTCAATATGAAGCTGCAGGCCGTCAAGACTTAGCTGATGTCGAGCATGCTGAAATCAGTGTTCTAGCCGAGTTTATGCCTCAACCACTAACTGAAGAGGAAATCTCTGCGTTAATGGATGAAGCTATTGCTGCGACTGGCGCTGCCACTATGCAAGACATGGGCAAAGTGATGGGCGTACTGAAACCGCAAATTCAGGGTCGTGCCGATATGGGGATTGTTAGCAAGTTAGTGAAAACTAAACTAGGTTAATCACTCTCCTATTCAGCGACAAGCCGTGCTATCCTTTTGGGATGCACGGCTTGTTCGTATCTGATTGAGCGAGAACTCCACACACTCCAAAAACAATCTTCTTTCATTTCACTATCAGGTTATTTGCTTTCTTATGGCAGGAAAAATACCACGTTCATTCATTGATGATCTTATTTCTCGACATGACATTGTCGATGTCATTGATGCGCGGGTAAAACTCAAAAAACAAGGCAAAAACTTTGGTGCTTGTTGTCCTTTCCATAATGAAAAAACACCCTCTTTTTCTGTCAGCCAAGAAAAGCAGTTTTACCACTGTTTCGGTTGTGGTGTGCACGGTAATGTCCTTGATTTTGTCATGGAATTTGATCGCCTTGATTTTGTTGATGCGATTGAAGAATTAGCTTCACAGCTAGGTTTGGAAGTGCCACGTGAAAACGATGGCAATAACACCCAACGTGGTCCAAAAGCCGCTGACAAACGTAATTATTATGAATTGATGGGCCAAGTTTCACAGTTTTACCAATCTCAACTTCGTACCAAAGAAGGTGAAATTGCTATCGATTACCTCAAAGGTCGTGGCTTATCCGGTGAAATCGTAAAGAAATTCTCGATTGGGTTTATTCCTGATCAATGGGACATGGTACGTAGTCGTTTTGGCAGAGATAATGAATCGCAAAAAGCACTTGTCAACACAGGTATGCTGATCGAAAACGATAATGGTCGTCGTTATGATCGCTTCCGTGGCCGAGTGATGTTTCCGATCCATGATCGACGTGGACGAGTCATTGGTTTTGGCGGTCGTGTGTTAGGCGATGGCACCCCAAAATACCTCAATTCACCAGAAACCGATATTTTCCATAAAGGTCGTGAGTTATACGGCTTATATGAAGTGTTACAAACTCACCGTGAACCAAATAAAATCATGGTGGTTGAAGGCTATATGGATGTCGTCGCGTTAGCGCAATTTGGTGTTGATTACGCCGTAGCGTCACTCGGTACATCAACCACAGGCGATCATATTCAAAGTCTGTTTCGTCAAACTAGCACGGTTGTGTGTTGTTATGATGGCGACAGAGCAGGACGAGACGCTGCATGGCGAGCAATGGAGCAAGCGCTGCCGTATTTAACAGATGGTCGCCAACTTAAATTTATGTTCTTGCCTGACGGCGAAGATCCTGATTCATGTATTCGTGCTGAAGGCAAAGACGCCTTTGAACAACGTGTTGATGAAGCGATGCCATTATCAGAGTTTCTCTTCAACAGTTTAATGCGACAAGTCGATACCACCAGCCGCGAAGGGAAAGCGAAACTTAGCACCCTCGCCGTTCCCCTGATCGATAAGGTCCCTGGTGGCACGCTCAGGCTATACTTACGTGAACTGCTTGGCAAAAATTTAGGGCTGCCTGACGAAGCCCAGCTTCAGCAACTAATATCAATGCATGGCAAAACATCAAAACCTGTGGGCCAAGTACAAATCAAGCGAACACCAATGCGAGAAGTGATCGCATTATTGATTCAGCACCCTCATTTTGTCACTCACCTTGAGTTTGACATGGGTGCATTTGAAAATATTGAATTATCAGGCTTAAATTTATTGCTATCGATAGTTGATAAATGCCGAAGTAATCCCAATATTAGCACTGGACAGCTTTTAGAACACTGGCGCGGTACCAAGAATGAAGCCACAATGGCTCGTCTTGCTGCGTGGGTATTACCGTTGTCGAAAGATGAAGACAACAGCTTAGATGTATTTTTAGACGCAATGGACAAAATTATTGATCAGTGCGTCAAACAACAAATTGAACAGTTGCAGACTAAATCGAGAACTGTCGGCTTATCAGTCGAAGAAAAGCAGGAATTACAGTTACTATTACTGAATCGTCCTGTTTAATAAGTAGTCAACAATTAAGAAATTTGTTATAATTAACGGTTTGCAACTCTGCATACTAAATTATCACTCAGACCCGAAGTTGGATACCGTCTATGGAGCAAAATCCGCAGTCACAGCTAAAGTTACTTGTTGCGAAAGGCAAGGAACAAGGCTATCTGACCTACGCCGAAGTAAATGACCACCTACCAGAAGATATTGTTGATTCTGATCAGGTAGAAGACATTATTCAAATGATTAATGACATGGGTATTAAGGTAGTTGAAACTGCCCCTGATGCCGATGAACTCATGATGACTGAAGATAATGCCGACGAAGACGCCATTGAAGCAGCGGCGCAAGCATTATCAAGCGTAGAAAGCGAGATCGGCCGCACGACAGACCCTGTACGTATGTACATGCGTGAGATGGGTACGGTTGAACTACTTACTCGTGAAGGCGAAATTGATATCGCAAAACGCATTGAAGATGGTATTAACCAAGTTCAATGCTCTGTCGCTGAATACCCGTCTGCAATTGCTCACTTACTTGAGCAATTCGATAAAGTTGAAGCTGATGAGCTTCGCCTAACTGATATTATTTCAGGCTTTGTTGATCCTAACGAAGAAGCAACAGCTGCACCAACTGCAACGCACATTGGTTCAGAGCTAAGCGAAAGTGATCTTGAAGACGAAGATAAAGATCTTGAAGATGACGAAGACGCTGAAGATAGCGATGAAGAAGAAGATGACGGCAGCATCGATCCAGAGCTTGCTCGTGAAAAATTCTTAGAGCTACGCCAAGCCTACGATAAAATGGCGTTAGCAATTGAAACAAACGGTCGTCAAAATGCGACGACTGAAGTTGCAGTTGAAGAGTTATCTGAAGTATTCAAGCAGTTCCGTCTGATCCCTAAGCAGTTTGACCGTTTGGTTAGCTCACTACGTGATTCTATGGATAAAGTACGCACCAACGAGCGTCTTATCATGCGTATGTGTGTTGATAACAGCAAAATGCCGAAGAAAACTTTCGTTTCCTTATTTGCAGGTAACGAGTCAAGCCAAGATTGGATTGATGAAGCGCTAAATTCTGGCAAACCTTATGCTGAGCGCTTAAAAGCATACGAAGAAGATCTTCGTCGTTCTTCTCTTAAACTACGCATGCTAGAAGAAGAAACGGGTCTTTCTATCGAGCGTATTAAAGACATCAGCCGTCGTATGTCTATCGGTGAAGCAAAAGCGCGCCGTGCGAAAAAAGAGATGGTTGAAGCAAACTTACGTCTGGTTATTTCTATCGCGAAGAAGTACACCAACCGTGGTCTGCAGTTCTTGGATCTAATCCAAGAAGGTAACATTGGTTTGATGAAAGCCGTTGATAAATTTGAATACCGTCGTGGTTACAAATTCTCAACTTATGCGACATGGTGGATCCGTCAGGCAATCACACGTTCAATCGCAGATCAGGCACGTACCATTCGTATCCCTGTTCACATGATTGAAACCATCAACAAACTGAACCGTATCTCTCGTCAGATGCTTCAGGAGATGGGGCGTGAGCCATTACCAGAAGAATTGGCTGAACGCATGCAAATGCCGGAAGACAAGATCCGTAAGGTATTGAAGATTGCTAAAGAGCCAATCTCAATGGAAACCCCAATTGGTGATGATGAAGATTCACATTTAGGTGACTTCATTGAAGATACCACGCTTCAATTACCAATGGATGCAGCAACAGCAACCAATCTACGTGCAGCGACAAACGATGTACTTGCAGGCTTAACACCACGTGAAGCTAAAGTACTACGTATGCGTTTCGGTATTGATATGAATACTGACCACACGTTAGAAGAAGTGGGTAAACAGTTTGATGTAACGCGTGAGCGTATTCGTCAGATTGAAGCAAAAGCGTTACGTAAGTTACGCCACCCAAGCCGTTCTGATGTGCTACGCAGTTTCCTCGACGAGTAAACTTTAGCATTAAAAAAAGCGAGCCTAGCGCTCGCTTTTTTGTATCTAAAACAATGCATACAATCAAATAATAAAGTCACTTATTTGATTTATTCTGCAAATATTTCGAATAGAAGACTAACTGTTGAAAAAGCAAACAAAATCCTAGCCTTAATCGCTAGACAAGGGCAAATCCATCCCCTATAATTTGCCCATATTGGCCCCTTAGCTCAGTGGTTAGAGCAGGCGACTCATAATCGCTTGGTCCCCAGTTCAAGTCTGGGAGGGGCCACCAAACATAGAAAGGCAGAAAAGGTTAATCCTTCTCTGCCTTTTGTTTTATCTACAGTCTTTCAGATTCAGATCACAAAAGCCATTATTGTGATTTCATCAATTACTTTGATAATTATTCACCACAACAGAATATGTTACAGCCTAAAGACAATATTAAATAACCCTTCAAGTCTTGATAAATAACAATACTTTATTTTTATTTTTCAGCATAATCATCATCGTTACGTCACATAACAATGAGACGATTTTGACTCTTAACTCTAAGTGCAAATCATAAGAGTTCTGCTATAATGTTGCGCTCGTTAAACTCATATCCAATAAACTGTTTGATATTATTAATTAACGCAAGTATCAAGATCTAACCAACGATAAGTAACAATAAAAATTTGTACTGTCACTTTATCAAAGCGCCAACGTTTTTATAAAGTAATGTTTATCGAGTTTTTTATTACAACCATCGTAGTAACTATTCTCTCATTTAGGATGTAGTGACACAGCAATCAGATGAGAACATTGGTTCTATGATGATAATTTCCCCTTGGGTAAAAGTTCGTCTGGAGAGACCCTCAATGAAAAAGACCAAGATCGTATGTACGATTGGACCTAAAACTGAATCTGTAGAAATGCTTACTAAACTAGCTAACGCTGGTATGAACGTAATGCGTCTTAACTTCTCACACGGTGACTTCGAAGAGCACGGCCAACGTATTCGTAACCTACGCGAAGTAATGGCTAATACAGGCAAAGAGCTAGCAATCCTGTTAGATACTAAAGGCCCTGAAATCCGTACAATCAAACTAGAAGGCGGTCAAGACTTCTCTCTAGTAGCTGGTCAAGATTTTACATTTACAACTGACACTTCAGTTGTAGGTAACCAAAACTGCGTTGCAGTAACTTACCCAGGTTTTGCTAAAGACCTAACAAAAGGTAACACTATCCTAGTAGACGACGGTCTAATCGAAATGGAAGTGTTAGAAACAACTGATACTGAAGTTAAGTGTAAAGTACTTAACAACGGTGACTTAGGCGAAAACAAAGGTGTTAACCTACCTGGCGTTTCTGTAAAACTGCCTGCGCTTGCTGAAAAAGACAAAGCTGACCTTAAGTTCGGTTGTGAGCAAGGTGTTGATTTCGTTGCTGCATCTTTCATCCGTAAAGCTGAAGACGTACAAGAAATCCGTGCGCTTCTAACCGCTAACGGTGGCGAAAACATCCAAATCATTTCTAAGATCGAAAACCAAGAAGGTGTTGATAACTTCGACGCTATCCTTGATGCATCTGACGGTATCATGGTTGCTCGTGGTGACCTAGGTGTTGAGATCCCAGTAGAAGAAGTAATCTTCGCTCAGAAGATGATGATCGAGAAGTGTAACCGCGCACGTAAAGTTGTTATCACTGCAACTCAAATGCTTGATTCTATGATTAAGAACCCACGTCCAACTCGCGCAGAAGCGGGCGATGTTGCTAACGCAATCATGGATGGTACAGATGCAGTAATGCTTTCTGGTGAGTCAGCTAAGGGTAAATACCCAATTGAAGCTGTCACTATCATGGCGCAAATCTGTGCACGTACTGATTACGTTGTTAAGCCAGAGCTAGGTTCTCGTCTAGATAGCCCTCGTCTACGTATCACTGAAGCGGTATGTAAAGGTGCAGTAGATACAGCTGAGAAACTAAACGCTCCGCTAATTATCGTTGCTACTGAAGCTGGTAAGTCAGCTCGCTCTGTACGTAAGTACTTCCCAACAGCACGCATTCTTGCTGTAACAACAAATACTAAGACAGCAGCTCAGCTATGTCTTTCTAAAGGTGTTACACCTGTTGTTGTTGATTCAATTGAAAGCACTGATGCATTCTACCTACGCGGTAAAGAGCTAGCGCTTGAAACGGGTCTTGGTGCTAAAGGCGACATCGTTGTTATGGTTTCTGGTGCTCTAGTCGCTTCAGGTACTACAAACACAGCATCTGTACACGTACTTTAATTCGTACCTACTGATGTACAAAAAGGAGCTCTTGTGGCTCCTTTTTTATTTTATTCTCTTAACACCTTAAACATCCTCCCCCTTAAGGTGCCCCTTTTAATCTTCACAATAAATACGTGATAGCCCTTACTTTAGGGAATGCGACATCATTATGTTAGCCATCACTTATATGATACCCCTTCTATAAATGATCAAATAGCACCTAAAATGTTTAAGCAATAAACAAACCAATGTATACTTTAGTCTCAAATTGCTAATAAATTCATATATAACAAGACGATAAATTCTCAATAATAATAATAACGAGAATTTAAGAAGCTGAAGAGGATTGACGTGTCTAGCCCGACTTTAACGAATCAGGTTATGGAGATCATCCGACAAGATATCTTGCTCGGTAAACTGACTCCAGGCCAAAAGCTCGTTGTTGCTGATCTTAAAGAGCGATACAACGTAGGCGCATCTCCAATTAGAGAAGCCTTAGTACAATTATCATGGAAAAAGTACGTTAAATTTGCACCACAAAAAGGATGTTGGGTCGCCCCCGTTTCAATTGAAGAACTACAAGATCTTTTTAGTGCTAATAATGTTATCTCTCGAGAGCTACTAACACGTGCGATCACACAAGGTGATGAAGCTTGGGAACTCAATATCTTAACGACCTATCACAAACTCAGTCGCTTAGATCCAGCACTTGATGACACTGATTTATCAGAATGGGAGCAACGACATAGTGATTTTCATACCGCTATTTTAACCAGTTCCAACTCTCCTGTAATGCTTGATATCTATAATGATATCTATGATCAAATAAAACGTTATCGTCATATTTGGGTGAGTAAAACACGACAAGCTGAAGATCGTTACAACGATCAAGGGGAACACGAAGCCTTAATGAAAGCAGTCCTTGATCGTGATATAGAGCTCGCACAGAAAATCATGCAGACCCACTTTGAAAGAGCGGTTGATGATATAAAAAACCACCTCTAACCTTTTCAATACTAAATAAAAAGCTCGTTAATACTATTAACGAGCTTTTTTGATTACCAGCCAAAGATCTCTTTATGGTGGGTGTTTAACAGTAATACAACTAACAAAAAATAAATTGCACTCACTTTACAGCCTAAAATAACGAGAATAGCTGTGGTTAATCGGACCAAAAATTGCCGCAGCATCGCTTACCTCATATGGTATAAGCGCTTCCCTGCCTTCTGCTCCTTACTAAAGGTTAGTCGATATCTATGTATTAAAAAAACTAAAGCCGATTGCTTATTACGACAATCGGCTTTGTTAATAAGTGCGCTATACAATTACGCCTTTAATGCACGCTCTCCTCGAGCCATGCCTACTACGCCACTTCGAGCGACTTCAATAATTTCTGTCGCTTCACCTACTGCCGCTAGAAATGCATCAAGTTTTTCACCTGTACCGATTAATTGAATCGTATAAATTTGGCTTGTCACATCAATAATCTGTCCACGGAAAATATCTGCAGTACGTTTAACTTCTGCTCGCGCAAAACCACTTGCTTTGACTTTGGTAAGCATTAATTCACGCTCAACATGCTCTGATTCAGTAATGTTACTGACTTTTAAAATATCAATCAGCTTATGAAGGTGTTTTTCAATTTGCTCATAAGCCGATTCATTTTTCACATTGGTCGTGATGTTCAAACGAGACAACGTTGGATCGTCAGTCGGCGCAACAGTAAGTGACTCGATATTGTAACCACGTTGAGAAAATAGCCCCACCACACGAGATAATGCACCCGGTTGGTTTTCAAGTAATACTGAAATAATTCTACGCATTATGTTCTCTCCGTCTTGCTTAACCACATCTCATTCATTGCACCACCACGGATAAGCATTGGGTAAACATGCTCTGTTTCATCAACACTGATATCAATAAAGACTAATTTATCTTTTAGTGCTAACGCTTTCTCTAGTTCACTTTCTAATTTATTAGGATCTGAAATTCGCACACCGACATGGCCATAAGCTTCAGCGATAGCCGCAAAATCAGGCACAGAGTCCATGTATGAATGAGAGTGGCGACCTTGATAGATCATATCTTGCCACTGTTTTACCATGCCTAGGAATCGGTTATTTAAGTTAATAATCTTAACTGGGATATCATATTGCAGCGCCGTAGATAGCTCTTGAATATTCATCTGAATACTGCCATCACCAGTTACACACACCACTTCTTCATCAGGCAAAGCAAACTTCACTCCCATCGCAGCAGGCAAGCCAAAACCCATCGTGCCTAAACCACCAGAGTTAATCCAACGACGTGGCTTATCAAACGGGTAATAAAGCGCGGCAAACATTTGATGCTGACCAACATCAGAAGAGACATAAGCTTCGCCATTCGTTAAGCGGTGAAGCACTTCAATGACTTGTTGTGGTTTAATACGATCGCCATCAGTGTCATAACTTAAACATTCACGTTCACGCCACGATTCAATTGATTGCCACCATTGCACGATCTCTTGTTGATCATTTTTAACTTCATGCTCTTTCAATAATTTAAGCATGCTATTTAATACGGTATCCGCCGATCCCACGATAGGAATATCTGCTGATACGGTTTTAGATATTGATGAAGGATCAATATCTATGTGCATGATCGTTGCGTCAGGGCAGTACTTTTCTAAGTTGTTGGTCGTACGATCATCAAAACGCACCCCAATACCAAATATAAGATCTGCGTTATGCATTGCCATATTCGCTTCATAAGTGCCATGCATACCCAACATACCTAAACACTGTTTATGTGTACCAGGGAATGCCCCTAACCCCATCAGGGTATTTACAACAGGAATGTTTAATGACTCAGCAAGCTCAATCAATTGCTCGCTACACGATGACATGATGGCACCGCCACCGACATACAATACTGGCTTTTTCGCAGATAATAGCGCTTTAACACCACGTTTAATTTGTCCTTTATGACCTTGGGTCGTCGGATTATATGAACGTAAGGAAATCGATTCTGGATATTGATATGGATATGCTTCAGCAGGGTTTAACATATCTTTAGGGATATCAACCACAACAGGACCTGGACGGCCTGTAGATGCTATATAGAAGGCTTTTTTGATGATTTCAGGGATGTCTTCAGGTTTGGTTACAAGAAAGCTATGTTTAACGACTGGGCGTGAGATCCCAACCATGTCACATTCTTGGAATGCATCGTTACCAATTAAGCTACTCATTACCTGCCCTGATAACACAACCATAGGAATTGAATCCATATAAGCCGTTGCAATACCAGTAATAGCATTCGTTGCGCCAGGACCAGAGGTCACCAGTACAACACCTACATCACCCGTGGCACGCGCATAGCCGTCTGCCATATGAACTGCAGCTTGTTCATGACGAACAAGAACATGTTCAATATCGCTTTTCTCATGAAGGGCATCGTAGATATCAAGAACAGAGCCACCAGGGTAGCCGAATATATGCTTAACGCCTTGATCGATCATAGAACGTACGATCATATCAGCGCCGGACAACATCTCCATATTTTGTCTCCAGGTCGATGAAACATAGTTAGGGCTTATTTTTAGCCTAATAAACGCCATGAATAATTCATGCTATGTATACTGCGCAATGCCATAACAACACACAGTTACCTGCAACAACTTTAACGCTTTTGCAGCATTTGAATCTAGAGGAAAAGTCGACTTTGATTTTAAAATCTTAAAAATTGCTGTTTTATGACTTTTTACAGGTCAATAAAACCATCTAGGCACATTAATAACCACTGCATAGTTTTATTGCCAAATATGTTACTGGATAAAATAAAAAAGGAGCCATAACGGCTCCTTAATTTATTAAAAATAAAACATTACTTGTCTTTATTAGAGGCCTTTTTATGGCTTTCCTCATACATATGTTCAATTTCTTTGTGATAACGATCTTGAATCACTTTTCGACGAAGTTTTTGAGTCGGCGTTAACTCGCCTTTGTCCATCGAAAATGATTTAGGTAACAATGTAAATTTTTTCACTTGTTCAAAACGTGCTAAATCTTTTTGTAGCTCCACCACACGCTTTTCAATCAACTCGACAATTTGGCTATGTTTGATCAGCTCTAAACGGTCTTTGTATTTGATATTTAATTCGCGTGCATGTTCTTCAAGCGTTTCAAAACACGGAACAATCAAGGCTGATACAAACTTACGAGTATCAGCAATCACAGCTATCTGCTCAATAAAGTGATCTTTACCTATCGCACCTTCAATCACTTGCGGTGCAATATATTTACCACCAGACGTCTTCATTAACTCTTTAATACGATCTGTGATAAACAAGTTACCTTGATCATCAAGATAACCCGCATCACCGGTTTTCAAGAAGCCATCTTCAGTGAAATTTTTCGCGGTTTCTTCTGGCATATTGTAATAGCCACGCATAATCATTGGACCACGAACTAAAATTTCATTCTGCTCGCCAATTTTAACTTCAGCACCAGGCATTGGCATACCAATAGAGTCAGGGTTATAACAGCTGTCATCCCAACAAGAAACCGTCGCTGTGGTTTCTGTCATGCCGTAACCTAACTTAACGTTAATTCCAATCGCATGAAAAAAGCGTCCAATGCCCGCATCTAATTTCGCACCACCACATGGCATAAATTTAATATTACCACCGAGTACTGCCTGTAGTTTAGATAGCACCACTTTCTCGGCTAACGCATAAGACTTCTTCAATAACCAAGATGGCTCACGGCATTCTTGACGGGCAGCAGACATCTTAGCGCCCATGTTCACCGCCCAGGTAAATATCATTTTGCGGTGTAAGGGTGCGCGAGAGACTTTATCGTGAATACCTGAATAGATTTTTTCAAATACACGAGGAACCGCTGACATATAGTGCGGTTTCACCGTGATTAATGCTTCTTTTAATTTATTCGTATCTGATAGGTAGCAATTTACAACACCACGATGTAGTGCGTAAAACGTCCATGCGCGTTCAAAGACATGCGATAACGGTAAGAAGCATAATGACGTATCACCTTCATCTAATGCTAAACGTTGATCATGTGCTTCAATCTGAGAAGCAATATTTGCATAGTCTAACATGACCCCTTTCGGCGTACCGGTTGTACCCGAGGTATAAATCAGTGTGATCAGATCATCCATTTGTTTTTCAGCTAAACGAGTATCAAGTTCTAACTGATACTCACCACTTGCTTGCTTAACAAACTCATTATAATGACACGCCAATGGATGTTCTGGGATCGTGACATCGTCAGACAATGCAACAATGCGTTCAAGCTGAGGACATTGCGCTGCAATTTCAACAGCCGCATCCATTTGAGCTTGCTCGCCAACAAAAAGTACTTTTACACTTGCGTCTTGAAGAATATAAGCCGCTTGCTGCGCTGTACTTGTTGGATAAATAGGAACGGTAATACAACGATTGTATAACGCGGCAAAATCAGCAACAGTCCAACGAGGCATATTGTTTGCGAATATGCCAACTTTATCTTGTACTTGTAAGCCTTGGCACAATAATGCTAAAGCCAGTTGCTGAATTTGCTCACCAAAACAATTCCAACTAATATCTTGCCACTCACCATCGACTTGATGACGTAATGCAGGCTTATCACCTAAGCGAGAAACTTGACTGCGAATGCGGTGAACAATATGAAAATCGTGTTGTGCCATAAGTACTCTATTTTTTTAGCTTACACTTGTAAGCTTATTCGAGATATGCAGTCTACAATTCAGCCTATAAAAAGCCAACCATAATGCACATAAAATTATATTTCCCAACGCTTACCCGCTACTCTACGCCTTGTGAATAAAGGCTATCAAACGACTTTTTAATCAAAAAGCAAAAGTGTAAGAATCTATAAATAACATGGTTGAAGAACGAAAAAATCAACCTTATTTCACGTTGCGGCATTATTCATATTGCGAAACAGCAGACAACTCTTACCACTATAATATCGATAGCTTTTAACCAAAAAAGGTCAGCAATTGTGCTGACCTTCACGTTTATATCATGGGGTTTATTACGTTAAATCGCCACAAATTGTCATTAGCTGATCTCGCATCCAGATATTGCCTTTATCCTTTTGTGTAGATTCATGCCAACTTAGGTAACCGCTAATTTTGTTATTCGCAAAGGGAAGCTCTAACACTTTTAAGTGTAGGTTATCAGCCACAGATTCTGCTAACCAACGAGGCGCTACCGCTATTAATTCAGATTGACCGACCACATACATGATATTGCTTAAACTCGCACCTTGATAAGCTTCATTGTAACTGTGCGCTTGATTGTAAATATGATCGGCAAAACCTTTAATTTCAGGGTTCGTTTTTAATACGGCGTGCATTTCATGATTAAATTCAGCTTCAGAAATACTGTCATGTAAACGGGGGTGATTTCCAGATGCAATAACAACAAGTTCATCACTGAATAATTCTGTGCTACAAAAACCTTGTTCATCAAAGCGTACATAATCAATCACAAAATCAATTTCTTGATAACGCAATTTCTGTGCTAATCCGGCTTCAAATTCTGCTTCAAGTTGAAGACGTAAATGAGGAGCTTGGGAGTGCATTTCTTTTAAAATCTGAGGTGCAAAACGTATGTCTGAGGGGCTGCAAATTGCCAACTTAAAAGTACGGCTAGATGTCATTGGATTAAAGATAGAACATGGCAACTCATTCTTCACTAATTGCAGTGCTTGGCGAAGTGGACCAAACAATTGTTTTGCGCGTTGCGTGGGTTGAATACCGCGACCATGACGAATAAATAGCTCATCATTAAACATTACTTTAAGGCGCGCAACTGCATTACTTACCGCAGGTTGTGACATACCTAGATTATGTGCAGCGCGAGTAATGTTCTGCTCTTGCATTACGGCGTCAAAAACAGTTAATAAATTAAGATCAACACTACGTAATGTTGATTCCATTGAGTAACTTTCTGTTGGGAAAACTGACGCTGTTTTACGTGTCATATTATGCCTCTAAATTTATGAGTTCATCGGCACGTCCTATGCCTTCAGTAACTTAGAAGCTTAATTATTGCTTCTAATCTAAACCCGCTTGATTTGGGATGAGACCAGTATTATCCAAACAAATTGATGAGACTAATAATAGAATATAAGTGATTATGAAGATTGTATGAATTAATCCACATTCAGAAATATAAACATTAAAAAATCATAATCTTAAATCAAACATAAAATAAATAAAAAAAGATATGAATAAAATTTTAGACCTTTTTTTAAGGTGAAAAGCGATAACAAATTCAAGAATAATCAGTAATTTTTTCTATTAATTCATTTCACCAATGATTTAATAAGCGAAGGTGTTGTCGTAATATATTGGCTTTCAGGGTAATGCTCAGACATTGCTTCAGCAACTGATTCTGGAAACTCGACTTGCTGCCATAACTCTTCTTTTAGCGTATCAAGATCATCCCACTCCTTATTAAGTAACCACTTACTAACTTCACTTGCGACATCTGGGATTTTAACCCGCCCAACACTCTCGCTATCAAGCCAAACTCGCATCGTCGTCACATCTAATGATGGAGTAACATGCGCTAATCCCATCATCGCTAACGTCGCAACATTACTACTTTGTTCAAATTGCCCTTGGAGTGGTTTTAACAATAATTTTTTCCCTAGAGAAATGGCCTCTGAAGGCAGTTCAAAACCACCGTTTGCCACAACACCTTTACAGCAATGTAAATGGTGATGAAAACCCTCTCGACTTAATGGTTTCAACTGCACGTTTTGCCATTGTGATTTACTCTCAATATCGGGGTGATAACAAACAAAATTCACTTGCTGGAAATGAGAGAGTAAATCGGTAATTTGAGAAAGTGACTCAAAGGGTAAATACACCAAAATAAATGGTTTTTGCTGACAACTTGGTGTATCAAAACAAGGAATAATTGGCGGTAATATTGGGCAGTTAAAATGGTGCCAATGCAGACCAATTTGATATTGAGTCGGAGCAAAATAACGTGTAAGTAATCGATCAAATACGCTTTCATTCGCTTTTGGCACATCATGCAGGAAAGCAGCTTGATGACTTAACGAGAGACTGGGTACTTTCTGCTGTTTTGCAGCCCATGCTGTAACGGGCTCAAAATCATTCAACACAAAATCATAACGAGATAAATCTAACGTTTTCACCTCTTGTCGAAATTGCCGTAAATTAAGCTGATGCCATGTTTTTAACCGTTGGATACAGCCTTGTTCGGTAACGAAAGTCAGCCCTTTTCCCAATTGATAATCACCAAAGCAGGCCATATCAAAAAACTTATCTCTTTCTCGCCCTGAAAAATAATAATCAACCTCACAATCTAATCCATCAAAAGCACGTGCCATTTCACGAGCTCGAGAAATATGGCCATTACCCGTACCTTGGATCCCATAAAGTATTTTCATTGTATGTTCCTTACAAGATATAACCGGCTAATTCGAAACAAGCAAAACCTAATAATGCGCCAGCAATGATATCGCTAAGATAATGTACCCCCAGCAATACACGGGAGAAGCCAATGCAGCTTGCCCATAGCCACACCATTTCACTATACGAAGGATAAAAGCTTGAAATTAAGGCGGCCATCATAAAAGCCGCCGCAGTATGACCTGATGGCAAGCTATAGCGATCTGAGGGTTTAATAAAGGAGGGTAAACTAACCGGACGACTGCGTTTAAAGCTGTTTTTGAGCAACCAATACAATGGGAGTTCAATCAAAAACATCAACAAACCATAAAAAATGAAAGCCCCCCCCTGTTGTTGATCACCCCACCATATGAGCAAGCCAATCATGGCATATAAGTGACCATCACCGGTTCGTGAAACAATACGGCTAATTTTAGCCAATGGAATATTAAATCGATGACAGAGACATAGCGTTGAAAACGCATAATCAAAACGCTGAATAGGGGTAAGTAATGTCATCATTGTTCTCCTTTTTATAACTATCACTAGGATAAAAAGGACTTGTGACAACAAGGTGAAACTTCAAAGGAGAGTCAGTGACAATCTAGAAGAAAAGAGAATTACGTAAATTGTTAATAATTTGACAACTATTTATCATTAAATGTTATTGCCCTATCATCTCTGTTTTTTTCCCTTATTTATGGAAAAACATATCGCAATAATTAAAAATCAATTAGTTACCGCCATAATTGTAAAATAAACGTAATTATTGGTTGACCTTTGACCTGTCTATTTGGTATTCATTTGTTAATCAACTTTATATAAGTGTGTATAAAATGAAAAAACGTTTCTCTTTACTCCTTAGCCTCCTCCTTATCGTGACTTAAATCGCGCAGGTTGCTTTTGAGTGGGAAACGCCACTAAAGATTTTAAAACCCGCGCAACTTGCGCGGGTTTTTTCATATAACGACTAGCGCAAGTGAATGCGAACTAACCTGTAACGGTAATAGATTAAAAGGAAGTAGCAATGAAAGATCAGGTCATTATTTTCGATACTACGCTACGTGACGGTGAACAAGCGTTGTCGGCAAGCCTTACCGTAAAAGAAAAGCTACAGATCGCATACGCATTAGAACGTTTAGGCGTTGATGTGATTGAAGCAGGCTTTCCTGTTTCATCCCCTGGCGATTTTGAGTCAGTACAAACCATCGCGAAACACATCAAAAATAGTCGTATTTGTGCTTTATCACGAGCAGTAGCAAAAGATATTGATGTTGCGGCAGAGTCATTGAAAGTCGCAGAAGCTTTCCGCATTCATACCTTTATTTCAACCTCAACCGTTCACGTCCAAGACAAGCTACGTCGTAGTTATGATGATGTCATTGATATGGGTATCGCAGCTGTAAAACGAGCACGTAACTATACTGATGATGTTGAGTTCTCATGTGAAGATGCGGGCCGTACACCAATTGATAATCTGTGCCGCATGGTAGAAGCCGCTATCGATGCGGGCGCTAACACCATTAATATCCCTGATACCGTAGGCTACACCCTGCCGAGCGAATTTGGCGGCATTATCACTCAACTATTTAACCGCGTTCCAAATATCGATAAGGCAGTGATTTCTGTCCACTGTCACGATGATTTAGGCATGTCTGTTGCCAACTCAATGGCGGCCGTTCAAGCGGGTGCTCGTCAGGTAGAAGGAACCATTAATGGTCTAGGTGAGCGTGCAGGTAACTGCTCACTAGAAGAAATTGCGATGATCATCAAAACGCGTCAGGAGTTACTGGGCGTAACAACCAATATCAAACACGATGAAATTCACCGTACCAGTAAAATGGTTAGTCAGTTGTGTAATATGCCAATTCAAGCCAATAAAGCGATTGTTGGTGCTAATGCCTTTAGTCACTCATCGGGTATCCACCAAGATGGGATGCTAAAAAATAAAAACACCTATGAAATCATGACGCCTGAATCGATTGGCCTTAAAAACCAAGCACTAAACCTAACCAGTCGCTCTGGTCGTGCGGCAGTTAAAAGTCACATGGATGCATTGGGCTACACCGAGAAAGAGTATAGCCTAGATAAACTGTATGCTGATTTCTTAAAACTGGCTGATCGAAAAGGCCAAGTGTTTGATTATGACTTAGAAGCACTGATGCATTTTTCTAACCTTCGTGATGAAGATGACTACTTCAAGCTGAACTACCTAAGTGTTCAGTCGGGTAGTGTGATGGCCACCACCAGTATCAAACTATTGTGTGGTGACGAAGAAAAATGTGAAGCGGCGGTCGGTAATGGTCCTGTCGATGCGTTATACCAGTGTATTTACCGCCTAACAGGTTATGACATTGTACTGGATAAATTTGATTTAACTGCAAAAGGCGAAGGCGAAGACGGCTTAGGACAAGCTGATATCATCGCTAATTATAAAGGCAGAAAATACCACGGAACGGGCTTAGCAACCGATATTGTAGAAGCGTCTGGTCAAGCGTTACTGCACGTTATCAATAGCATTCACCGTGCAGATCAAATTGAAGAAATAAAGCAGCGCTCAGCAACTCACTAGTTGATAACGCTTACAGCGACTCACGAATTTATACTTTTAAACAATTATGGAGAGCAAGATACCATGGCTGGTTCTTACAATATTGCAGTTTTACCCGGTGACGGGATTGGTCCAGAAGTGATGCAACAGGCACATAAAGTGCTAAATGCAATCGAGGCTAAATTTAATCTAACCTTTAATCGTACAGAATATGATGTAGGTGGTATTGCTATCGATAATCATGGCTGCCCACTACCTGATGCCACTCTAAAAGGCTGTGAACAATCCGATGCCGTATTATTTGGCTCTGTTGGTGGCCCTAAGTGGGAGCATTTAGCACCTAACGATCAACCTGAACGTGGTGCTCTTCTACCACTTCGTAAACACTTCCAATTATTTTGTAATCTACGTCCAGCTCAAATTCACCGTGGCTTAGAGAAGTTCTCTCCGCTACGCGCTGATATTTCAGAGCGTGGTTTTGATATTGCTGTTGTGCGTGAGCTCACTGGCGGTATTTACTTTGGTCAGCCAAAGGGCCGCGAAGGTGAAGGCGCACAAGAAAAAGCGTTCGATACTGAAGTCTACTACCGCTATGAAATTGAACGTATTGCAAAAATTGCGTTTGAATCAGCTCGCTTACGCAGCAAAAAAGTCTGCTCTATTGATAAAGCTAACGTCCTACAGAGCTCTATTTTATGGCGTGAAGTCGTAGAAGAAATCGCAAAAGATTACCCTGATGTGACGTTAACTCATATGTACATTGATAACGCGACCATGCAGCTGATCAAAGATCCTTCTCAATTTGATGTCATGCTATGTTCAAATATCTTCGGCGATATCATCTCGGATGAATGTGCAATGATCACAGGTTCTATGGGTATGTTGCCTTCAGCTAGCCTTAACCAAGATAAGTTTGGTATGTACGAGCCTGCCGGCGGTTCAGCACCGGATATTGCAGGTAAAAACATTGCAAATCCAGTCGCGCAGATCCTATCAGCAGCACTGATGCTTCGTTACAGCCTAGGTGAAGAAACAGCAGCGCGTGCTATCGAACAAGCGGTATCACAAGCGCTGGAAGCTGGGGAGTTAACTGCCGATCTTGCGAGTGATAAACCAGCACTCACCACCAGTGAAATGGGCGATAAGATCGCAGCCTACATTCAACAAGCATAAGGGAGCATTGAGCAATGTCGAACACTAATAATAACGCTTCAGCTTCACCTAAAACGCTTTATGAAAAAGTTTACGATTCCCATGTTGCCGTTGCAGCAGAAGGGGAAAACCCGATCTTATATATCGACCGTCACCTTGTACATGAAGTGACATCCCCGCAAGCTTTTGATGGCTTGCGTGAGAAGGGTCGTAAAGTGCGTCAAGTATCAAAAACATTCGCCACGATGGATCACAACGTTTCTACCCAAACTAAAGATATCAATGCATCGGGGGAAATGGCACGTATTCAAATGGAAACACTGGCAAAAAACTGTGAAGAGTTTGGTGTCACCCTGTATGACTTAAACCACAAATATCAAGGCATTGTACACGTCATGGGGCCTGAGCTGGGTATTACTCTGCCGGGTATGACCATTGTTTGTGGTGACTCACACACCGCGACTCACGGTGCCTTTGGTGCACTGGCCTTCGGTATTGGTACCTCGGAAGTAGAACATGTCTTAGCCACCCAAACCTTAAAACAATCTCGTGCGAAAACCATGAAGATTGAAGTTAAAGGTAAAGTAGCTGAAGGCATTACAGCAAAAGACATCGTCCTTGCCATCATTGGTAAAACAACCGCAGCTGGCGGTACTGGCTATGTGGTTGAGTTCTGTGGCGAAGCAATCACAGACCTTACAATGGAAGGTCGTATGACCGTTTGTAATATGGCGATTGAACTAGGCGCTAAAGCAGGTTTAATTGCACCGGATCAAACGACCTTTGATTATATTAAAGATCGTGAATTTGCCCCGAAAGGCGCAGACTTTGATGCCGCAGTAGAATACTGGACATCATTGAAATCCGATCCGAACGCCGAGTTTGATGCCGTTGTAACGCTCGATGCTAAAGACATAAAGCCGCAAGTGACATGGGGAACAAACCCAGGTCAAGTGATTGCCGTTGATGAGCCAATCCCTGCCCCTGAAAGCTTTAACGATCCCGTTGAAAAAGCCTCTGCAGAAAAAGCATTAGCTTACATGGGACTAGAAGCTGGCAAAGCCCTGTCTGATTTTGCCGTTGATAAAGTCTTTATTGGTTCATGCACTAACTCACGTATTGAAGATATGCGCGCAGCAGCAGCCATTGCCAAAGGGCGTAAAGTTGCCGCTAACGTACAAGCTTTAGTCGTTCCAGGCTCAGAGCAAGTGAAAGCACAAGCTGAAAAAGAAGGGCTTGATAAAATCTTCATTGAAGCAGGCTTCGAATGGCGACTACCCGGTTGTTCAATGTGTCTGGCAATGAATAACGATCGCTTAGGTCCCGGTGAGCGTTGTGCGTCAACCAGTAACCGTAACTTTGAAGGCCGTCAAGGTCGTGATGGGCGTACTCATCTAGTTAGCCCAGCCATGGCAGCAGCAGCGGCATGTGCCGGACATTTTGTTGATATTCGCCAACTAGATGCCGCATCGGTGTAACAAAAGGATTTGAACATGACAGGTTTTAAACAACACACAGGTTTAGTTGTACCGCTAGATACGGCAAATATTGATACCGATGCGATTATTCCAAAACAGTTTTTGCAGAAAGTAACTCGAACTGGATTTGGTAAGCACCTTTTCCATGATTGGCGTTTTCTAGATGATGCAGGCGAGCAGGCAAACCCTGACTTTATTATGAACGCCCCTCGCTACCAAGGCGCGAGTATTTTACTGGCGCGTGAAAACTTTGGTTGTGGCTCTTCTCGTGAACATGCACCGTGGGCGCTTGCTGATTACGGTATCCAAGTTATGATTGCGCCAAGCTTTGCCGATATTTTCTATGGTAACTCGATCAATAACCAAATGGTGCCCGTACGTCTCTCTGAGCAAGACGTTGACACTTTATTTAAGTATGTCGATGAAAATGAAGGCGCACAGATCACGGTTGATCTTGAAAAAATGATCGTCAGTGCGGATGGTAAAGAGTACACCTTTGAAATTGATGAATTCCGTCGTCACTGCCTATTAAATGGCTTAGACAATATCGGTTTGACACTGCAACACGAAGATAAAATTACAGACTTTGAAAACCGTATTCCTCGCTTCTTAGCGTAATCGTACATCATCTGAAATCGGACGCCCTGTTTAATATAAACAGGGCGTTTTTATTTAAAATATCAAAAAGATAATGAAATTAGCCAATACTTATTACGGTCTTAATCAATATTGTTACTTATTATATTAATAGGAAAAATATGCGTATTGTTATTGCCACTTGGCTGCTGTTATTCACTCTGCCGATCTTTGCTGCGCCAAAATCCGAACTCTGGTCATATTGGCAACCTCATGATCCTAAAAACACAAACAAGATCAGTCATCAAGATTGGCAGCAACTACTCGATAAATATCTTGTCATTCAACCGGATCAAACCTTATTTCGTTATAACCAAGTATCAAGTGCAGACAAACAAAAGCTAGCAACTTATATTAAGCGACTCAGTGCCCAAAATCCTCACCGTTATAATCGTGATGTTCAATTTGCCTATTGGGTTAATTTATATAACGCCCTAACCGTTCAATTAATTATTGATAATTACCCTGTAAAATCAATCACTAAATTGGGAGGTTTATTTAGCTTTGGACCATGGGATCAAACCATTATTACCATTAATAATAAAAAGCTAACTTTAAACGATATTGAACATCGGATCTTACGCCCTATCTGGCAAGATCCTAGGATCCACTACGCAGTCAACTGTGCCAGTCTTGGTTGTCCTGATTTACTGCCTAAAGCGTTTAATAGCGATCGATTAGACTCCCAGTTAGATCAAGCTGCAACACGTTTTATTAATAGTGAAAAAGCAATAAAAATAACAAAAAATGGCATCACACTGTCATCTATCTATGATTGGTATCAAACTGATTTTGGATCGTTAACTGAGTTACAACAACACCTTAATCATTATCGTATTACGCCTAACCTACAATTCACTCAGATCCATTACATCTATAATTGGCAACTTAATCAGAAGCTATAACTTCGATACAGTTGCAGGTACAATAGTTTGTTCTCATTGGGGAGCCATTTGGCTGAGATTGTTAGGCATACGTGCTTTATAGCAGGACCCATTGAACCTGAACCAGGTAATGCTGGCGTAGGAATTGAGATGCTCGAACATGCTTTCGAGCTCGCTGACCATTGCATGATGCAACAGCACTCAAACCTGTGCCGCTCTCTCTTTCAATTTTTGTCCCAAGGATGCAGGACATCTCGGAGCGCATAGTGAAAAAAATAAACACTCTTCTTCCCCTAATCTCTCTGTCATTAGTTGCAAGCTCAGCTTTCGCCTCAGACAATACTCTTAATGTTTATACCTACAGCTCCTTTGCTTCCGACTGGGGTCCTGGTCCTGTAGTAAAGAAAGCGTTTGAAAAACAATGTAATGGTTGTACGGTCAATTTTGTTTCTTTAGAAGATGGCGTATCGATTTTAAATCGCGTTCGTCTTGAAGGGAAAAACAGTAAAGCAGATGTGTTATTAGGGCTAGATAACAACCTAATGACAGAAGCGAAAAATACCGGCCTATTAGCAAAAAATGATGTTGATACCAGTAAGCTCACGCTTCCTAAAGGTTGGAGTGATGATACTTTCATCCCTTATGATTACGGCTATTTTGCCTTTGTGTATGACAGCGATAAACTGAAAAACCCACCAGCGAGTTTAGATGCTCTGATCAAAGATCAAAATATCAGCGTTATCTATCAAGATCCTCGTACTTCAACCCCTGGCCAAGGTCTAATGTTATGGATCAAATCGGTCTACGGTGATAAAGCCCCTGAAATGTGGCAGCAACTAGCGAAACACACCGTGACCGTCACTAAGGGTTGGTCTGAAGCCTATAACATGTTCTTAAAAGGCGAATCAGATATGGTGCTTTCATACACCACATCACCAGCCTATCACATCATTGCTGAAGACAAACACCAGTACAAAGCGGCTAACTTTAAAGAAGGCCATTATATGCAAGTTGAAGTGGCAGCGAAGATGAAAAATAGCCCACATCCAAAACTTGCCGATCAATTTATGCAATTTATTGTAAGTGATGCTTTTCAGTCACAAATTGCTACCCACAACTGGATGTATCCAGTAACAAAGCAAAGCCTACCGAAAGGTTTTGATGAACTCACCGTACCAAGCAAAGCACTTGAATTTAGTGCCGACGAAGTGGCAACACATCGCAAAGCCTGGATCCGAGAGTGGCAGCAAGCCCTCACTCAGTAATGGTTTAAGACTTTGAACAAACGCATTACCTTATTGCCCGGCATTATCAGTGCCGGGCTGATCACTTTTGTTGTTGTTGCCGCGCTCACCGCCTTAATCAGCCAAGCTAACGACTGGCAACTATCAACACTATGGCATGATCCTTATCTGCGACATGTAACAGGATTTAGCTTCTATCAAGCCATCTTGTCGACTCTATTTAGCATCATCCCAGCGATTCCCATTGCTTATGCACTCTCACGACGGCAGTTTGTAGGAAAAGCTCTGCTATTACGTTTATTTGCGATGACGCTCGTGATGCCCGTCTTGGTTGCTGTTTTTGGTTTATTATCGATTTATGGCAAAAGTGGATTGATCAGTCATAACCTAGAAATACTAGGCTTACCGCCATTAAACATTTACGGTTTAAGCGGGATCTTACTGGCGCACGTATTTTTAAACCTGCCACTGACCGTTCGTTTTCTACTGCAAAGCCTAGACGGTATCCCCGCAGAGCAACATCAGCTTGCGGCGCATTTAGGTATTACTGGCTGGAGTAAATTTCGCTTAATTGCATGGCCTCGACTACGCCAACAACTGCCGCATATCGCGGGTTTAGTCTTTATGTTGTGCTTTACCAGCTTTGCCGTGATCATGTCGCTTGGCGGTGGTCCTAAATCAACCACTATCGAGCTCGCCATATATCAAGCGTTGCGTTATGACTTTGATTTAGCGACAGGTGCGATTTTAGCCTTATGGCAAATGCTACTTTGCTGCTCATTAGTGCTTTTTACCCAACGTTTTGCTAAACCGCTTTCTACCCTAAACGGCTCTATCAGCAAAAAGGTAGTGAATTATAACGATACATGGCGCGCTAAATGTTGGGATGTATTCTGGATCATCAGTGCGTTAGTGTTTGTTATACCACCGATCATTGCCGTCTTTGTATCGGGTATTAACCATCAATTATTTAATATCTTAGAACAAAAGCAGTTATGGTCAGCAATCACTAACTCACTCCATATCGCACTATTTTCCTGCTTATTAGCATTTTGTCTTGGCGTCATGATCCTCATCACGAGTCGTAGCTTACGCTTAGCACGTAAAAAACTGGCTGCTGACGGGATTGAAATGATCGGCACAGTGATTTTAGTGACACCTGGGTTAGTGTTAAGTACTGGTATTTTTCTTTTACTGCGCCAATATACTGATGCTTACAGTGCTGCGTTTTGGGTTGTGGTCGGTGTTAATGCCCTAATGGCACTGCCCTATGTAATCAAAACATTAAGTCAACCAATGCTCCACCTCGCGCAGCAATATAATCCGTTATGTCGCAGTTTAGGGATGACGCATCTATCGCGATTACGTTTGGTTGAGTGGCGTGCGTTACGTGCCCCTATTGCCCAAGCTCTCGCTATTAGCTTTGTCTTATCTCTGGGGGATTTAGGTGCGATTGCATTATTTGGCAGTCAAGACTTTCAAACGCTGCCATTGTATTTATTTGAACTCATGGGCAGTTACCGAATGGATGCCGCTGCTGTTGCTGCACTGGTTTTACTGTTACTCAGCTTAGGTTTATTTAGTGCCGTCGAGTATCTTGTTGTTACTCGCCATCGCCAAGGAGCTCATCATGCTAAACATTAATCAACTCAACTATACCTACTTACCTCAACACAAAAATGAGGTTGCAATGACGTTGAGCTTTGATGTACAGCTTGAGCAGGGAGATATCGCCGCACTCATTGGCCCAAGTGGCGCAGGTAAAAGTACCTTATTAGCACTCATTGCTGGCTTTCTCGTCCCTGATAGCGGTGAGATCACCATTAATAGCAAATCTATCTGTCAGCTAGAGCCTGCACAACGTCCACTCTCGATGTTATTTCAAGAGCACAATTTATTTCCTCACCTCAGTGTGTTTGAAAATATTGCGTTAGGTATCAACCCAAACCTTAAACTTACCGCAGAGCAAAAACAGCGAGTAATTAACTCAGCGAAACAAGTGGGGATTGATACCTATCTTGAGCGTTTACCTGAGCAGCTTTCTGGCGGGCAACGTCAGCGAGTAGCATTAGCGCGATGTTTATTACGAGAGCGCCCTTTGCTACTGCTTGATGAACCATTTTCGGCCCTTGACCCTGCACTGCGTGCGGAGATGTTAAACCTCGTTAAGCAATTAGCCACAACCCGTAATATGACGGTATTGATGATCACTCATAGTCCTGAAGATGCCGAAAAAATTGCCAATAAATGTATTTTTATTAATGAAGGTACTATCAAAGCGGTAGGAGAAACCTGTGATGTTTTATCTAATCCCGTATTACCTGAGCTTAAAAACTATCTCGGTTTAACCCTACCAGAAACATAACCGCAGAATGCAATAAGTAACAATATAAACAAAAAAGCGAGCACCCAATGTGCTCGCTTTTCTTATTCTTCTTGCTAGTGATTAAAGATTTTCTTCGGCAAATTCCGCTAGACGGCTTCGAACCACCCCGTTGAGATAAATATTGGCGCTACCTTCAAAGTTTTTAAAGCGCTCAACAATATAGGTTAATCCCGAGGTCACTGGGGATAGATAGTTGGAATCAATTTGAGCAAGGTTACCCGAACACACAATTTTTGTGCCTTCACCACATCGGGTAATAATAGTTTTAATTTGTGACGCTGTTAAGTTTTGACATTCATCGAGTAAAACAAAGGCATTTTGAATAGAACGCCCACGCATAAAGTTAATCGATTTAAATTGAATATTGGCTTTATCAAAAATGTACTTCATTGAGCCATCAGTACAAACATCATGCTTATGAAGTGCTTCCATAGTATCGGTAACCGCTGCCAGCCATGGCATCATTTTTTCTTCTTCGGTACCCGGTAGGAAACCAATTGATTCGGCTATTTCGGGTGTATTACGAGTGACAATAATTTTGTCATACATCCCTTTTTCAATGACCTGCTCAAGTGCTGCAGCCATCGCTAAAATGGTTTTACCACAACCAGCAGGGCCCGTTAAGATCACTAAGTCAATCCGAGGATCAAGCATTGCATCAAGCGCCATCCCTTGATAAATATTTTTAGGATTAACGCCCCAAGCTTGTCGATGCATTAGTCGCTCTTGGCTAATGTCTTTAATGGTGACACTTTCATCATCAATACTTTGAATTCTAGCGGCAAAATCATTGCCTTCATCCAGTAAATATTGATTAACAAAGGGAGTTTCAAATAAGTTTTTAGGTAAGGTATGTAAGGTTGAACGACCTCTATTTTCCGACTGGCACTCAGCAACATTTTCCCAAAAATCGCCGTGATAGCGATGAAAGCCTTTGGTTAATAATGCGACATCATCAATCAACTGATCGGTACGATAATCATCAACATACAAGACGCCTGCACCTTTGGCACGCAGTCGCATGTTGATGTCTTTAGTCACTAATACCACAGAACGTGGTGCATGTTTTTGTTGCAGAAAGAGAACGCTATTAAGAATACGATTGTCACCCGCCTTATCACTAAAGGCATGGACGGTTTGTTTTACTTCATAGTCAGCAAAAATAGCAATAGTACCGCTATGAGTCACTTTGTCGTTGAAAGGAATACCAGCCGAAATTTGCTCTGGTGGTGCGTCGTGGAATATATCTTCAAGCGCACGTATCGCGACTCGAGCATCACGAGAAACATCACGCTTACTGTCTTTAATTCTGTCCAATTCTTCCAGAACCGTCATGGGAATAACCACGTCGTGTTCCTGAAAAGAAAAGAACGCCAGAGGTTCATGAAGCAGAATATTTGTATCAAGTACAAACAGTTTCCGTTCGGCGTCGTCCATAGGCACCTCCTTGGTAGTCTGGACAGCGATAATTAAGCTATCACTCTATTAGCTTACGTCAAAATTACCCATCTGGTTTAATTATGACGTCTTTCTTATTAAGCCCTCGGTAGATGAAAGTTTTATGATGATTTTACTGTGACCGATTTTCATCACTTTCACCGTGACCTTAATCACATCATGCAGTAACATGAGTCCCCTTTTTGAGCTATGCACAAATTTTAAATTCTAGCGTACACTTATCTTCAGTGTAGCTTATTAATACTTTGCACAGCTTATTGCAGTCTCTTTGATATCAAATAATTAGAAGGTTTCTACCACTATGCCATTTGCTTTGGGTCAACGTTGGATCAGTGATACAGAAAGTGATTTAGGTCTAGGTACCGTTGTCGCTCTTGAACCAAGAACGGTTACCTTGATGTTCCCCGCATCAGAAGAAAATCGCCTATATGCACGTAATGATGCCCCTGTTACCCGTGTCATGTTTAACGTTGGTGATGTGATTGAAAGCCATGAGGGTTGGTCACTAAAGGTAGAAGCGATCAACGAAGATAAAGGCGTGATCACCTACGTAGGTACGCGTACCGACACAGAAGAAGAAAATGTCGCGCTACGTGAACTTTTCTTAAGCCACCAAATTCGTTTCAATAAACCGCAAGATAAATTATTTGCAGGTCAAATTGATCGCATGGATCGTTTTGCACTGCGTTACCGCGCGCTGAAAAACCAATACGAGCAACTAAAAAGCCCATTACGTGGTTTATGCGGTATGCGTGCAGGTTTGATCCCACACCAGTTATACATTGCTCACGAAGTCGGTCGTCGCTATGCGCCACGTGTTCTACTTGCCGATGAAGTCGGTTTAGGTAAAACCATTGAAGCGGGTATGATCATCCACCAGCAGGTTTTATCAGGCCGTGCTGAACGTATTCTGATCGTGGTTCCTGAAACCCTACAACATCAATGGCTAGTTGAAATGATGCGTCGTTTTAACCTGCACTTTTCTATCTTTGATGAAGAGCGTTGTGTTGAAGCATTTGCTGATGCCGCTAACCCATTTGATACCGCGCAATATGTATTGTGTTCATTAGACTTTTTACGTAAAAGCCGTCGTCGTTTTGAACAAGCGCTAGATGCTGATTGGGACCTATTGGTTGTCGATGAAGCTCACCACCTTGAGTGGAGTGAAGATAAGCCTAGTCGTCAGTACCAAGTGATAGAAGCCTTAGCAGAAAAAACGCCAAGTGTGCTGCTACTAACCGCAACACCAGAGCAATTAGGTCGTGAAAGCCACTTCGCACGCTTACGTATTCTTGATCCTGATCGTTTTTACGACTATGAAGCCTTTGTTGAAGAAGAGCGTCAATACGAACCCGTTGCTGATGCTGTAACACAACTGCTTGCTGGTGAAAAACTGAATGATGATGCGAAAAACACCTTAACCGAGCTGTTATCTGAGCAAGATATCGAGCCAATGTTACGTGTGATCGAAGATTCAGCTCAAGACGATCCTGAAGCATTAGCCGCGCGTCATGAATTGATCAACAACCTGATGGATCGCCACGGTACGGGCCGCGTATTGTTCCGTAATACCCGCTCAGCAATCACAGGTTTCCCTCAGCGTCACCTAAATATGTACCCGTTAACAATGCCAACCCAATACACCACAGCCATGCGCGTTGCAGCAATGATGGGCGGTAAAATGGGTGTCAACGAGAAAGCGATCAAGCTACTTTACCCGGAAGATATCTACCAAGAATTTGAAGGTGAATCAGCAACATGGTGGAACTTTGATCCTCGTGTTAACTGGCTACTTGATATGCTAAAAGCCAACCGTAACGAGAAAGTGTTGGTGATTTGTTCTCGTGCGCAAACCGCATTAACCTTAGAACAAGCATTACGTGAACGTGAAGGCATCCGTGCTACTGTGTTCCACGAAGGAATGTCGATTATCGAACGTGATAAAGCGGCGGCTTACTTTGCCCAAGAAGATGATGGCGCTCAGGTACTATTATGTTCTGAAATCGGTTCAGAAGGTCGTAACTTCCAGTTTGCAAACCAATTGGTGATGTTCGATTTACCAAGCAACCCTGATTTACTTGAGCAACGTATTGGTCGTTTGGATCGTATTGGTCAAAAGCGTGAGATAGAAATTCATGTGCCTTACCTAGAAGGCACTTCTCAAGCACTATTAGCGCGTTGGTTCAACGAAGGCTTAAATGCCTTTGAGGAAACCTGTCCGACTGGCCGTGCTGTCTATGAAGCGGTATGTGAAGATCTGATCACCTTGCTTGCCAGTGACAAACACGATCTTGAAGCGCTTGAATCCGTTATTCAGCGCAGTGCTGAAATGCACAATGAGCTTAAAACCAAATTAGAGCAAGGTCGCGATCGCCTATTAGAAATTCATTCTAACGGGGGCGAAGAAGCTCAGCAGTTGGTTGAGAAGATCAGCGCTAAAGATGGTGATACTAACCTTGTGACTTTCGCACTGGGCTTGTTTGATACCATTGGTTTAAACCAAGATGACAAAGGCGAAAACGCAATTGTTGTGACCCCATCAGAGCACATGATGGTGGCAAGTTATCCAGGCCTTCCTTACGACGGTTGTACCATCACTTTTGAACGTGATACTGCACTTTCTCGTGAAGATATCAACTTCATCAGCTGGGAACACCCAATGATCCAAGGCGGTATTGAATTACTGCTAAGTGAAGGCGTAGGTACGACAACGGTGTCATTGTTGAAAAACAAAGCACTGCCTGTTGGTACACTGCTACTTGAGCTTATCTATGTGGTTGACGCTCAAGCACCTAAGCAATCAGGTATTGGTCGTTTCTTACCCAAAACACCGATCCGTATTTTACTTGATGGTAAAGGTAATAACCTATCAGCTAACGTTGAATTTGAAGGCTTTAACCGCCAACTTAGCCCAGTCAATCGTCACCTTGGCAGTAAGCTCGTTAACTCGGTTCAAAAAGATATTCATACTCTGATTGAGCACGCAGAGCGCGAGATCAGCAAAGAGCTTGATGTCGTACGAAGCCAAGCACAAGCTGAAATGGAAAACACGTTGCGCGCTGAGCTTGATCGCCTTCAAGCCCTGAAAGCGGTTAATCCGAATATTCGTGATGACGAATTAGAGCTAATTGAAAGCCAAATCATTGAGTTAACTAACTACATTGAAAAAGCACAAATCCAGCTTGATTCACTGCGTTTGATCGTTGTTAGCCATAACTGATCAATAACTCATCATAACTAAATTAAGGCCGTGAATGTCATTACTGATATTCACGGCTTTTTTCTTTAATCACATCACCAAGCATACCAATTTACTATTATTCATATTAATATTCGCCCCGTTGTTATTCATACCTATCCTACGAGTGCATCATGAAACCATTGCCAGTGTTGAACTACAATCCACCTACCGATCCATGGTTGGATACTCTTTTTCTTGATAGCGACATCATCGCCGTTAATAAGCCTGCTGGCATACTCTCAAACCCAGGACGTGCACCAGAGCATCACGACAGCATATTTGCTCGCGTTCTTGAAAAATACCCTAAGTCACAAATTGTGCACCGTTTAGATATGGGGACATCAGGCTTAATTGTGCTGGCTCTAAACAAAAAAGCGGAGTGTCATTTAAAAGCCCAGTTTCGTGAGCGAGAAACACAAAAAGTGTATTACGCTCGTGTGTGGGGACATATCGAACAAGACACAGGAACCGTGGATCTTCCCTTGATCTGTGATTGGCCTAACCGTCCACGCCAAAAAGTATGTTTTGACGATGGCAAGCCTTCTGTAACGCATTATGAAGTCTTAAGCCGTGATGAGAAAACAACCTTGGTCCGTTTACTGCCCGTAACAGGTCGTTCTCACCAATTGCGTGTTCACATGCAAGCATTAGGTCATCCGATTTTAGGCGATAAGTTTTATGCTAATGAGGAAGCAATGGTAGCCTCTCCTCGTTTACTGTTACACGCAGCAGAACTGACTTTTACGCATCCAGGAAGTGATCAACCGATGCATTTGTTTGCCCCTTGTGAGTTTTATCGAGAAGCGCCAACACAAACGATTTTTAGTAAATAAAACCACTGAGTAATCAGCAACTATCACACGGAAGTTAGATCACGATAAAAAAGAATGCTAGCTTTGTTTTAACAAGCAAAAACCTAAACTAGCATTCTTCTTTTCACACCAAGCGGAACAAAGGTTCCATGGAGTCTAACAGTGGAACATATTGTATTTTTAGATCGTGCTACTATCCCAGCACACATTGATATTCCTCGCCCACAATCTGCTCATCAATGGATTGAATATCAACGTACATCGCCATCTCAAGTCATTGAACGTCTGCAACACGCAACTATCGTCATTTCTAACAAAGTCCAACTCACTGCTGATATTTTATCTCAGCTGCCAAACCTGAAATTTATTGCCATCGGTGCGACAGGAACCAATAACGTCGATGTCGATTATTGTCACCGCCATAACATTCCGGTTTCCAATATTCGAGGTTATGCGACTCGCTCTGTTCCTGAACACGTGCTCGCAATGATCTTTGCGCTAAAACGTAATTTAATGGGCTATCAGCAAGATATCATCGCGGGTGAGTGGCAGAAACAACAACAGTTCTGCTTTTTCACTCATCCAATTAGCGATATCGCAGGCTCAACAATAGGTATTGTTGGTAAAGGCAGCTTAGGGGTAGCGACAGCCAATCTTGCAACCGCGCTGGGGATGAAGGTGCTATTTGCAGAGCACAAGCACGTCACCACCTGTCGTGAAGGCTATACGCTGTTTAACGACGTATTACAGCAAGCCGATATCATCACCTTGCATTGCCCGCTAACAGATACCACTGAAGATCTTATCGCAAAAACAGAACTGGCACAGATGAAACCTAACGCTATTTTGATCAATACCGGACGTGGTGGACTGGTGAATGAGCAAGATTTAGTCGATGCATTGCTCGATAAAAAAATTGCCGGCGCTGGCTGTGATGTTTTTACTTCTGAGCCGCCAACTGATGATAATCCATTATTACAACAGGCACATTTGCCTAATCTATTACTAACCCCACATGTTGCATGGGGATCTGATTCCGCGATTCAAACACTGGTAGAGCAACTTATTGAAAATATTGATGGCTTTTGTAACAACAAACCGCAAAACCTCGTTTAAGAGCTTTAAAAACAAAAAAGCGAGCACCAAGCTCGCTTTTTCAATTTATTATTCAGCGTAATAACAATTATTTGAATCCTTTCTCTTTTCGGATCAAATCATAGGCAGCTTGTAGCTCTTGGGTTTTTTGTTTCGCTATTTCCATCATTTCTGGTGGTAACCCTTTCGCTGCGAGTTTATCTGGATGGTGTTCATTCATCTGTTTACGATAAGCACGTTTCACATCTTGCGCAGAGGCATTTTCATCAACCCCTAAGACATTAAATGCATCAGCTAATTGATCTCGACTAGGAGGCGCTTGGAAACCACCGCCTTGTTGTTGATATTGCTGATGGAAACCACCTTGTTGAAAACGAAACGCCGCTTCTTGCATACGCAAGCGTTGTTCAAGCTGGGCTTCAGAAAAGCCAAGGTATCGCGCAATAATATGCAGTAACTGACGCTCTTTAGGATGTAATGAACCATCCGCAAATGCTGCTTGAATTTGTAATTCTAAGAAAAATTGGAGTAAATCAGCACGTCGTGCACGACTACGAACACGATTTAGCATCTCTTCTAATGGGAAGTTATCTTCTTTTCCCTCACGAAACGCATTCTGCGCTTGAAGTCGAGATTCGCCTTGTAACCCCATTCGATCCATAATCGCACTTGCAACACGAATTTCCTCTTTTGTCACATGCCCTTTCGCTTTTGCGACATGCCCCATTACTGCAAAACAAGCATGGAAAAACTCTGCTTGTTGCTCTGCACTACTGGCTCTGTTCTGACCAAAACCGGCAAAACCGCCATTCATCTGACGAGCATAAGCCTTATCAAACTGGTGACCAATAAATAAACCAATCAACAATCCAGGCAATTTTCCAATGGAGAGGCCAAGCAACGCACCAATAATTTTTCCCCATATACCTGTCTTCTGCATTCTATACTCTCTGGTAATTTGTTAAATTTTTTCAATGTTTACCCAACAGCATGCGCTGAAAAGATGCCGTCGCGTCGAATTTGCATTATGATAGCTGTCATTTATCGGGAATGCTTGTAAAAAGCGCAATTATTCGCCTTGCTCTCAAACTGATACAGGAATGTTGAATCTGATGTCACTCACCTCTCACAGCTTACTTGCCACCATGATTGGTCTTGCCCTTTATGGGCCGGCAATGGCAGAAGATGCCACATCTTTACATAAAGATATCAACGGTAAACATGCTGTAGCAGAAGATCAAACAACAAAAACAGCCGTTAATAACGATCCTTTAGCTATGGCAGATGGTGTTTTTATTTCGCCAAAAGACCGCAAAGAAAATGCCACATCTTTAGATAAAGATATCAACGATAAACACGCAGTAGCAGAAGATCAAACAACAAAAACAGCCGTTAATGACGATCCTTTAGCTATGGTACGTGGTGTTTGTATAGCACCAAAAGACCGTAAAGAAGATACCAAAAACACACCGATCCACATTGAAGCTGACAATGTTCAAGCTAAAAATGAGCATAAAGCCGTGTATTCTGGTGACGTTATTGTTCAGCAAGGAACGCGTACGATTGCTGCCGATACTGTGACACTTCAACAACCACAAAATATTGTTACAGCAAAAGGCAACGTTTACTACCATGACGGTGGTATAGAAATGGAAGCGAAAGAGCTCCATAGCGATCTTGATACCAAAGACTCACAAATGGATGATGCTGTTTATCGTATGACCTGCCAGCCAGGGCGCGGTGACGCAGAGCAAATCGACAAGAAAAATGTTGATGGTACTCAGTTCTACAAAATGAAAGATGGTACTTTCACTACCTGTCCAGAAGGCGATAAAAGTTGGCGCTTTGCTGCTGGCTCTTTGGAGCGTGATGGTGATTCACCCTTTGCCGATTTATATAACGCGCGCTTTGAAGTACTTAATGTACCGGTATTCTATCTACCTTGGCTTCGTATCCCAGTAACCGATGAGCGTATGACGGGCTTCTTATACCCAACGTTAACTTATGGTTCACGTAATGGTATGGAGTACGAAGCACCATTTTATTGGAACATTGCGCCAAACTACGATTTGACCATCACACCAAAATACATGAACCACCGCGGTCTACAAACAACGGCTAAATTCCGCTACCTGAATGAATTAGGTGAAGGTCAAGTTGTCGGTGAATACATGGGCCATGATAAAAAAGCTGATTACGTAGATTATCAATTGGAAGACAATAAACCCAACACGGGTAAATATTGGGGCTTCCAATGGACACACAGTGGGATCATTGATGAAAACTGGTTAGTTAATATCGACTACAGCAAAGTCAGTGATTACAAATATTTTGAGCGAGGCTTAGATTCTAGTATTGGTGAGCGTGAAGATAATAACCTGCTTCAAACGGCAGAAGTATCTTACCGAAATGCGAACTGGGATACGATGTTAATGGTCCGTGATTTTCAGCTTTTAAAAGATCCTGAAGAAGCTGAATCATCAACAGATAATCGTTCACCGTATCGCTTAATGCCACAACTATCATCAACTTACTATAAAACAGATCTCGGCTACGGTCTCGATTTTAAAATGCCAATGAGTATCAGTAAGTTTGAGAATAGTTCGATATTCAAGCCTGACGCTGATCGTATAACTTTTGAGCCGACATTAACGCTTCCCTACGCGACACCTTGGTGGTCTGTAACTACTCAGGCAAAAGTGAACTACGCTCATTACAACCAAGATAAAAAAGAGTTAAGCAAAAACTCAGATTTTGATGCTCTTAAAGACAGTGTTAATCGTGTTGTTCCTGAATTTCGTGTCAACAGTAGCTTATACTTTGAGCGTGATACCTCCATTTTAGGTAGTCATTATACCCAAAGTTTAGAACCACAAATTCAATACCTTTATGTAAAAAATGTTGACCAAGACGGTATTTATAACCCCTTTGATTATATCGGTGGCGGCTATGATTCAACCCGTTTACAACAAGATTACTACGGCTTATTTAGCGATCGGACATACAGTGGTAACGACTATATAGCTCCTGCGAACCAGTTCACCGTCGGCGCATCTACACGCTACTTTGATGAAGATTTTAAGGAACGATTTACCCTATCCATGGGTCAAATCTTCTATATCGATAAACCTGTTAA
The DNA here is from genome assembly GCF_003026165.1 of Photobacterium sp. GB-1. NCBI lineage: Bacteria > Pseudomonadati > Pseudomonadota > Gammaproteobacteria > Vibrionales > Vibrionaceae > Photobacterium > Photobacterium sp. GB-1. The sequence goes on from NZ_PYOB01000013.1 coordinate 85,548, forward strand.
CCAAGGAACTGATAATAAAGAAGCCAAAAGTTACTCAGCGACAGCGATTGAAACAGAATTTAACCTTGATGATAATCTGTTCTTAAAGAGCGCAATGCAATATGACTCAAGTGAGAATGACATTCAGCAAGGTAATGTGACCGTTGAGTACCGTAATGGTGGGGTATTTGTTCAACCGAGTTACCGTTACGTATCAAGTGATTACTTAACAAAATACGTGAACAACCCGAACCCTGTCATTTCAGGCACGAAAGATAAGCGTGACGGTATTTCACAGTTAGGTTTATCCATTGGCTTCCCAGTTAGCGATAATGTTGATGTTAAAGCTGATTACTACCAAGACATGAATGTTAACAAAATGCTTGAAAGTAAAGTTGGCTTCACCTACACATCTGCATGCTGGATGATAGGGCTTAGCTACAATCGTTACGCGAAAGATGCAATATCACAAGATTTTACTGAATACGATAGCAATGTCACTTTCTCATTCAGTTTACTTGGTTTACAAGGTGCCGGACCTTCATTCGGTCAATCATCGGATGATGGCGGTAATATTTTATCTTACGGCGATCCGTTCACTCTTAATAATTAATAGTTAGGCGACACATGTGTCGCCTTATAACCTGATGGAATATAAATGAAAACGTGGAAGTATTCTGTACTTAGTCTAATGATGATGGGTATGTCAGCAACCAGCATGGCAGCACCTCAGGAACTTGACCAAATTGTGATGACTGTTAATGATGGCGTGATCTTACAAAGCGATGTGAGCGCCATGCTAAAAACTGTTCGTCTTAACGCTGCTGAAGAGCACCAACAATTACCGCCTAATAACATTTTACGTCAGCAAGTGATGGATCAACTGATCCTTGAAAACTTACAGATCCAACAAGCTCAGCAGCTAGGGATCCGTATTGATGACAGTCAATTAGATCAAGCGATCGCCGATGTGGCTAAACAACGTAATATGAGCGTAGACCAACTACGTCAAAGCCTTGCTAAAGCAGGAGTTTCTTACTCTATGTTCCGTGAGCAAATGCGTAACGATATGCTAGCCTCTGAAGCGCGTACCATTATTGTTCGTAAACGTGTTAACGTTCTGCCACAAGAAGTTGAGTCTTTAGCCAAACAAATGGCCGAGCAAACTCAACAAAACGTGCAATACAACATTAGTCAAATTCAAATTCGGGTTGATGAAGATGCTGATAAAGCAGCACGTGAGAAAGCAAAACAAGAAGCAGAAGACATTGTTGCTCAACTTAAAAAAGGCGCAAACTTTTCACAACTGGCTTACCGTTATTCAAAAGGACCTAAAGCTCTAAAAGGGGGCGAATGGGGCTGGATGAGTAAAGCAGAAATGCCAACCGTCTTTGCTGATCAGATTAAAAATAACGCTAAAGATGCGATCATTGGGCCATTCCGTAGTGGCGTTGGTTACCACATTTTAAAAATCAACGATGTAAAAGGTATGCCAAACGTCTCTGTTATTGAGGTAAAAGCCCGTCATATTTTAATCAAACCTTCAATGATTCTAAGTGATGCAGCAGCAAAAGCTGAGCTTGAGAAAATTCGCCAAAATATTATTAGCGGTAAACAAACCTTTGCGGCAGCAGCAAAAGCCTACAGCGAAGATCCAGGTTCAGCGGCAAATGGTGGTCAACTAGGCTGGCAAGTACCAGATATGTATGCTCCAGCATTTAAAGAAAAAGTAGAAACGCTACCGATCGATAAAATCAGTGAACCGTTTAAATCTGCATTTGGTTGGCACATTGTTGAAGTTGAAGGGCGTCGCAAAGTCGACCGTACGGATGCTGCAATGAAAAACCGTGCTGCACAAATCATCTTTAACCGTAAATTCAATGAAGAAGCACAGACATGGTTACAAGAACTACGTGCAGGTGCTTACATTGAACCAATGAATACAACCAATAATGGCTAAATAAAGACATGACTGACACACAACGGATTGCAATCACCCCCGGTGAGCCTGCTGGAATAGGCCCAGATTTAGTCATCGCCTTATGCCAAGAAAATTGGCCGCACCAACTTGTTATTTGTGCTGATGCGCAGGTTATGGTAGAACGTGCGGCTAAATTAGGTTTACCACTAACCATTTTACCTTATCAGCCCGATCAACCCGCCCTGCCACATAAAGCAGGAACGATGACGGTTGCGCACATCAATACTGCAGTTGATGTTGTCGCTGGCACGTTAGATGAACGTAATGGCATGTATGTGCTCTCGACGCTTAAACGTGCTGCAGAAGGGTGTATGAATGATGAATTCGCCGCCGTTGTCACCGGCCCTGTACATAAAGGGGTCATTAACCGCGCTGGCGTATCATTTAGTGGCCACACTGAATTTTTTGCTCAACAATCTGACACTGCACAAGTTGTTATGATGCTAGCAACCGAAGGATTAAGCGTCGCGTTAGTGACAACTCATATCCCTCTAAGTCATGTATCACAAGCAATTACAGAAGACAGATTAAAACAGGTGATTCGTATTTTACACGCTGATTTAATCAGTAAATTTGGTATTGAGTCACCAAAAATTTATGTCTGTGGATTAAACCCCCATGCTGGTGAAGATGGTTGCTTAGGGATGGAAGAAATAAATATTATTACTCCTACTCTTGAACAATTACGCCAGCAAGAAAACATGGATCTTATCGGCCCTTTACCGGCCGATACTATTTTCCAAGAAAAATATTTAGCTGATGCCGATACGGTATTAGCCATGTATCACGATCAAGGGCTACCGGTGCTGAAATATAAAGGCTTCGGTAAATCAGTTAACATTACGTTAGGATTGCCCTTCATCCGAACTTCAGTAGATCATGGTACCGCACTGGAACTCGCAGGTACCGGACAGGCAGATACAGGTAGCCTTTGGACAGCGCTATCTCACGCCCTAGAATTGGTAGATAAACAAGCATGAGCAGCGATCAAGTCCATCTAGGTCACCGCGCCCGTAAGCGCTTTGGCCAGAACTTTTTGAAAGACCCTTACATCATTGATGGCATAGTGTCAGCAATTAACCCATTACCAGGTCAAAACTTGGTTGAAATCGGTCCGGGTCTGGGTGCTATCACCGAGCAAGTTGGTAAACTTGTTGATAAATTTACTGTTATCGAACTCGACCGCGATCTTGCAGAACGCCTTGAAAGTCACCCAGATCTAGCTTCCAAGCTAACGATCCACCAAGGCGATGCAATGCGTTTCGACTTCACGCAACTTATTAAAGAAAATAATAAGTTACGTATTTTTGGTAACTTGCCATACAACATTTCGACCCCTTTAATGTTCCACATTTTTGAATTCCACAAAGATGTTGAAGATATGCACTTTATGCTGCAAAAAGAAGTGGTTAACCGTCTTGCAGCAGGCCCTGGTAGCAAAGCATATGGCCGCCTAACGGTAATGGCGCAGTATTACTGCCGCGTGATGCCTGTACTTGAAGTGCCGCCAGAATCTTTTGTACCTGCGCCGAAAGTCGATTCAGCGGTAGTACGTCTAACACCTTACGAAGTGTTGCCGTTCCCATGTACCAACCTAAAATGGCTAGATCGTGTATGTAGAGAGGGCTTTAACCAACGTCGTAAAACGATTCGTAACTGCTATAAAGCACTCTTTACAGCAGAGCAACTTGAAGCACTGGGGGTTAACCCAGGCAATCGCCCAGAGAACATTACCGTTGAACAGTTTGTGGCAATGGCGAACTGGCTTGATGCGAATTACCAAAAAGATGCGAAAGCTTAACCTCATTTAAGTGGATTACACAAAAACCCCGATAGCTTCACGGTTATCGGGGTTTTTCTTTATTTGTGGTTGAATGACGCTAAAATGAGAAGAGATCATAAACAAAGGATGTTGTCTGTGAGTACCACTTCTCCCCCAACCATAAAATGTCATGTCGTTACTCATTACCTCGATGATCAATCCGAGCCTGACAAGAGTCGCTATGTGTTTTCCTATACCATCACTATTCATAATCTTGGTCGTGGGCAAGCACAATTGCTTAAACGCCACTGGTTGATCACCGATGCCAATGGCAAAAAACTAGTGATTGATGGTGATGGTGTTGTGGGTAAACAACCCATAATTCAAGCAAGTGATGACTATACCTACACCAGTGGTACAATTATTGATACCCCGCTTGGTGTGATGCAAGGACATTACATTATGGAAGACGGGGACGGTAATAGCTTTAAAGTTAACATTGCCCCTTTTCGTTTGGCTGTGCCTAACATTATTCACTAGCTGTTTACTTTCACTTTCCTCAATAATGAGAGCAATATGGCAACCTACCTTGTTGGTGATATTCAGGGCTGCTTACCTGATCTAAAAAAACTCCTTGCTCAAGCGCATTTTGATCCTAAGCACGATCACCTTTGGCTTGCTGGCGATCTTGTCGCACGTGGCCCTGAATCATTAGAAACATTACGTTTTGTAAAAGCACTGGGTAATAGTGCACAGGTGATCCTCGGTAATCATGATCTTCACCTATTAGCCGCTTCAAATGGCTTCGCACGTTTAAAAACGAGTGATAAAACTCAAGCCATTTTAGACGCGCCCGATAGCCAAGAATTACTTCATTGGCTACGCCATCAACCATTGCTGGCTGAACATCCTGATTTTCCATTAGTTATGGTACACGCTGGCATTAGCCCACAATGGTCGTTAGCGACGGCGCGTCAACAAGCTCGCCGAGTTGAAGCGACCCTTCAGTCTGAACGTTATGTATGGCTATTAGAAAATATGTATGGTGATGGCCCTGATTTTTGGCAAGAAGAACTTAATGAATTAGAGCAGCTCCGCTATACCATCAACAGTTTTACCCGTATGCGCTTTTGCGAGCCTAACGGACGTTTAGATATGCAGTGTAAAGTAGAGCCAGGAAATCCTGAAGTTGGCAACTTGATCCCGTGGTTTGAAGTAAAGCGCAGTGAGCCGATTGAGAAAACCATTATCTTTGGTCATTGGGCGGCACTCATGGGACATCAAGATAAGCATTGTATTGGGCTTGATACAGGGTGCGTGTGGGGAAACAGTTTAACTATGTTACGCTGGGAAGACGGACAACGCTTTGTTACCGAATGCCCTATTTATTAAATCTTGCCACTTTATCCTATCCAATAATGCCCACTAGCATGGGCATTATTAAACAGTATGATTAATTGCGTTCAAGTACCGTAAAGTCCATCGCATAAGCATTTTTTTCATCTGCTTCATAATGCTCAGACTTCACTTGATGCCACCCCTCTCCCCATTCAGGGAAACGTGTATCACCGTCTAAATTAGCATCAATAAACGTTAAATAAAGACAATTCGCTTTTGGTAAACACGCTTGGTAAATACTACCACCACCGATGATCATTACTTCTTCTACATCACCAGCGGCTTGTATTGCAGCTTCTATATCGCTCACAACAGTGATCCCTTCGGCATGAAACTCAGGGTTACGGGTGATCACAATGTTATGACGACCTGGAAGCGGGCGACCAATAGATTCAAACGTTTTGCGCCCCATTATCACAGGCTTTCCTAAAGTACATTGCTTAAACCAAGCAAAATCAGCGGGTAAATGCCATGGCATCGCATTTTCTTTGCCAATTACTCGATCATGCGCCATTGCGGCGATCATACTGATCTTCATCTTCAGGAAACTCCTTTTTAATATTTGTGATGCTATAGGTTACACCACAGGTCGACGGCGATAAAACAATAATCCCGGCATAGCTAACCCAATGGCTAATGCAGCAACAATAAAGATCGCTTTAAGCAAATTCTCAATCATCACTCCCCATAATTCCATTGAAAAACCACGATGATTAATTTCAACAATCGCAATCATTGCTTTATAAGTAAAAACGCCAGGTACCATAGGGATCATTGCTGCGACAGTAAAGACTTTGGGATGAGCTAAAAAGCGATGCGACCAATGCACACCAATCATACCAACAAGAGTAGCTGCTGCAAATGTAGCCCACTCAATAGGCATTCCCCAGTGCATTAAAAGAAAACGAGTGCCATGCCCTAACGCCCCTCCAATGGCACAATATTTCAGTGCCTTTGGTGGGACATTAAAGACTAATGCAAAGCCAACGGCTGGGATCATAGCGAAAAACATATCATTACCTAGCGCCAGCATTAGTGAGATCAGATCATTCATAGTAACCATCCCCACACATCCAGCACATTCATCGCAGCAACAATACCAATACAAGCGGCAAGTGTTAGTAAACTCGCCATCGTCCACCGTGCTAATCCCATTGAAGGGTAACCTTTTACCATATCAGCAACGGCATTGATCAAAGGAAAACCCGGTACCAACATCAGTACAGACGAAGCCATCGCTAAAAAAGGTTTATCACCAATTTGATAAACTTGTCCAAGACCTGAAATTAATGTGGTAACAAAGGCGGTAAAAGCAAAATTAATCAAAGGATTAAAATGACAATGTGCAATCTCTTGGCGAACAAACATACCAATAGATGAAGCCAGAAAAGTCAGGCAAAAAACTGGCCAATCCCCCCCAGCTAAACGGCTAAAAGAAGCACAAGATAGACCAATCATAATAATCACCAATAAGCGGTGATAACGCTGAGGTTGGATTTGTTCTAATTTGTGGTGAACATCATAACGATCAAGCAGTCCACGCTCAGTTAAAATACAGATCCGTTGAATGTCCGTCACGATCTGCATATTGATCCCACTATCTTGGCAACGCCGCGTGGTCGTAATACAACTTCCCTGATGACGTGTACTGATCACCATCGAACTAGCAGATAATGAGACCTCAACACTTTCAACCCCAAGCGCCAAACCAAGTCGACTTGTCACATCTGCCACTAAGGTACTTTCTGCGCCATGCTGTAAAAGACGTTGACCTGCAGATATCACAAGCCGTGTTATGTCTCTTTGTTCAGATTCTGAGAGTGAAGTAATAATACCGTCCTTATGAGTTGCCATTTATCATCCATTAATATTGCGCATTTATTATCCTATTAGAGTACCGAATAACTCCTGCATCCATTTTGATTAAGCACAAAAAAAGCCGTACCTCACGGTACGGCTTCCTCTACACAATCAGACTTGATTATGGCTTGTAGATGATTTCAACATCGTAATCATCTTCATTCCAATCATCCCAATCATCATCGTCGTCTTCATCCTGCGCTTTCTTAATTTGCTCAGCGTGGTAATCATCCCACTTGAAGTCAACTTTATCTTCTTTCTCTTCTGGCTCGTATTTGATCTTAGGCATAGCATCAATCGCTTCCATCAGATCATACGTTAGCTCTTTCGTACCGGTACGGTTTAGTGCAGAGATACTGTAGTACTTATCTTCCCAAGCAAGGGCTTCTAATACTTCAGTCATTTTCTCTTGCGCTTCTTCTTCATCAAGCAAGTCAGCTTTGTTAAATACAATCCAACGCGGCTTATTGCCTAGCTTATCACTGTATTGCTCAAGCTCATTGATGATAGTGAATGCATTTTCTACCGGATCAGAGCCATCAGCAGGCAGTAGATCAATCATGTGAAGTAATACACGACAACGCTCTAGGTGCTTAAGGAAACGAATACCTAAACCAGCGCCGTCTGCCGCACCTTCAATCAGACCAGGAATATCAGCAACAACGAAATTACGCTCTGCATCAACACGTACAACACCTAAGCTTGGTACTAACGTAGTGAATGGGTAATCCGCTACTTTCGGCTTAGCTGCCGATACAGAGCGAATAAAGGTCGATTTACCTGCGTTAGGTAAACCTAACATACCTACATCAGCCAAAAGCAGCAATTCTAGGCGAAGATGACGAACCTCACCTAAACTCCCCATTGTCTTTTGACGAGGTGCGCGGTTTACAGATGATTTAAAACGGGTGTTACCTAGGCCATGGAAACCGCCTTTAGCAACCATCACTTTCATGCCGTGTTCAGTCAGATCGGCAATCACTTCACCTGTATCGTCATCAACTGCACGTGTGCCTACAGGTACTGTCAGTATTTTATCGGCACCACGTTTACCCGTACAGTTACCACCACGACCATTTTCACCACGCTCTGCGGCATGGAAACGTTCAAAACGATAATCGATCAGGGTGTTAAAGTTTTCATCAGCAAAGAGGTAAACGTCACCGCCGTCACCACCATCACCGCCATCAGGACCACCTTTAGGAATGTACTTTTCAGTACGAAAACTCACTACGCCGTTACCACCGTCACCGGCATCAACTTTGATAACTGCTTCATCTATAAACTTCATTCTTTTCTCCGCACTGTGGCGTTTAACATACAGCCATGATCACTAACTCATCATGGCGTAGTAATTATTGTCATCGACCTAGATTATTTGTGCTGGCGAATAAATTTATGGCCTATAGCACAGCATATCGCACCACTTACCACCACCATCGCACCAAGGTAACCCCAGATGTTCAACGTTACTGGCGCAACGTATTGTGGTAGAGCAAGGCTCGCAAGATCGACAAATAATATCGTAAACAAAGGAGTCAGTGTGATCACTGCACTCACTTGTGAGGCTTGCCAGCGTGACATCGCTTCAGCGAAAGCACCATAGCCAACAAGCGTATTAATACAACAGAATGCCAACATCGCAAGTTGACGATTATCCATTGCATAGATTTGTTCTGGTTGCGCTACTGGCGTAAGGATCAAAGCACAGATCACATAGATCATCAGCAAAATTTGCGCTGATGTAAATTGCTTTAATAACCACTTCTGCGCAAGGCCATATATTACCCACACAATAGCAGCCGCCACAGCTAAACTCACACCTAAAGTATAACCAGAAAAACTGGTAAATAACTCAATTAAGCGTTCATTAAAAAACAGTAGTAAGCCAGCCAATAAACAAATCACACCAATAATCTGGTGCTTAGCAAGCTTTTCTTTAAATACCCATGCACTGGTCACCAATAAGCCCACTGGAGCTAATTGAATGATTACCTGTACCACAGGTGGATTAAGATATTTTAGCGAGCTATTGAACAGGACAAAGTTACCCGCAAGACCAATACTTGCAATCAGTAACACTAGCCCACCAGCTCGGCCTAAATTTGAAATTGTTGGTAACTGCTTTTTCCAGCTTAATAATAAACCTAAACCGACAGATGCCGTAATAAAGCGATACCAAACAATAGTGAAAGGGTCCATCACTTCAACAGCTTGCTTCATTGCTATTGGTAACGCGCCCCAAAAGACAGCCGTTGTTAATGCAAGAAAAAAACCGATCATTGGGCCACGATCTCGCATAAACCCTCCAGATATAAAAAGCCCCGCCAATAGGCAGGGCTTTAATCTTCGTGTCAAAGTTGAATATTATTCAGCTTCGATAGATACGAATTTACGGTTCTTAGGACCTTTAACTTCGAACTTCACTTTACCATCAGATAGAGCGAATAGAGTGTGGTCTTTACCTAGGCCAACATTGTTACCAGCGTGGAACTTAGTACCACGTTGACGAACGATGATGTTACCTGCTAGAACTGATTCGCCACCAAAACGCTTAACACCTAGGCGTTTGCTTTCTGAATCGCGACCGTTGTTAGTAGAACCGCCAGCTTTTTTGTGTGCCATCTTTAAATTCTCCTATTATTAAGCGCTGATGCCAGTAATTTTGACTTCAGTGAACCACTGACGGTGGCCCATTTGCTTACGAGAGTGCTTACGACGACGGAACTTAACGATTTTAACTTTATCGCCACGACCGTGAGTAACAACTTCAGCAGTTACTTTACCGCCAGCCACAAAAGGTGCGCCTACAGATACTTCTTCGCCATTAGCTACTAAAAGTACTGAGTCAAATTCAATGCTAGCGCCAGTTTCAGCGTCTAGTTTTTCTAAGCGTAAGGTTTGGCCTTCGCTTACACGGTGTTGTTTACCACCACTTTGGAAAACAGCGTACATGTCTTACTCCGCTTGTCCGCATAGGCCATTTGCCACATAAAAAAGGCAATGGGTATGCGCTTAATCTTGTCATCAATAGGGCGCGAATGTTACGCGAAAAGAGTTATTCTGGCAAGCCATTATAGAAAGAAAATTGATGAAAAGCTGCTCAACAAAAAAAGTCTTTGAAATAGCGCACGTTGGGGTTATGACGATAGTGCTATTTTAGTGTAAGATTCGATAAACCATTCGAATCACTTTACCGCCCTACGTGGCCAACAATCTTGCTGGATGTATTAATGGATTTCAAAGCTATCCAAGCGCTCACCGCCAACGATATGGCCGAGGTCGACGCGAAGATACAAGCACAACTTAACTCAGAGGTTGTGCTTATCAATCAACTAGGCTTCTACATTGTCAGTAGTGGTGGCAAACGTCTACGCCCAATGCTGGCTGTTTTGGCAGCGCGAGCTTTGGGCTATGACGGTGATCAACACACTACAGCTGCTGCTTTTATTGAATTTATTCATACAGCAACATTATTACACGATGATGTTGTCGATGAATCAAACATGCGTCGTGGTAAAGAAACAGCCAACGCAGCGTTTGGTAATGCAGCCAGTGTTTTAGTCGGTGACTACATTTACACACGTTCATTTCAAATGATGACTAGCCTACGATCATTAAAGATCCTCGACATCATGAGTGAAGCAACCAATGTGATCGCTGAAGGTGAAGTTCTACAATTAATGAATTGTAATGATCCTAACACCACCGAAGATAGCTACATGCAAGTGATCTATTCAAAAACAGCACGCTTGTTTGAAGCTTCAACTCAAATCGCAGCCATTATTGCCCAAGCACCAGCTGAAATTGAGTTAGCACTTCAAGAATACGGTCGTTATTTAGGCACGGCATTCCAACTTATCGACGATGTATTAGATTACATTGCTGATGGTAAAGAAATGGGGAAAAACGTCGGTGACGATTTAGCAGAAGGTAAGCCAACTTTACCACTGCTCCATGCTATGCACCATGGTAATACCGAGCAATCAACCATGATTCGCGAAGCTATTGAAAAAGCAAATGGGATGGAAAAGCTTGATGCTATTTTAGCTGCTATGCACGAACATGGTTCACTTGAGTACACCCAACAACGTGCAGAAGAAGAAGCAGAGAAAGCCATTGCGGCTTTAGCACCTATTGCAGACTCTAAGTACAAAGAAGCCTTAGTTGCACTAGCACACATGGCTGTACAGCGTAATAAATAAGTCTTCAATTTAGCATCATAGAGCCTGCCAATGTGGCAGGTTTTTTTATCTCTAAAAATCAGATGATCACTATGATTTATAATTGGTATTAGTTTATTTCTTTTGCTGGTAAGTGGGAGTGAATAATGGAAATAACCCAATTAAAGATTGGTATGTGGGTAGAATCATTACATGGCGTGGGGAAAGTGATCGGCATTGATCAACAAAATAACGCCGTAATCATTGAGCATAAGAACGATCATCAACTGCGTTCCATTGAATGCAACGAGATCACTGATCAACCGCAATTGCACACAGGCTGTGATCGTTATTATTAGAAAAGACTTCTCGCAGGCAATAAAAAAGCGGCTTAATCGCCGCTTTTTCTTATTCTACTATTCAAGCTGGTTACTTTGCAGCGAACTCTTCGCCTAGAGCAATATCACCCTTAAGCGTATCTAGCATGCTGTCCATCGCGGATTGCTCAAAGTCACTTAATGAACCGTAATCCATTACTTCTTCAATACCATCTTTACCCAACAATACAGGTTGTGCGAAGAAACGTGCATGCTGCCCATCACCTTCAACGTAAGCACATTCAACAACACCTTGCTCACCTTGTAATGCACGTACTAGCGCTAAACCAAAACGACATGCCGCTTGGCCCATAGACAAGGTTGCTGAGCCGCCACCCGCCTTTGCTTCAACAACTTCAGTACCTGCATTTTGAATACGTGGTGTTAATGCTTTTACTTCTTCGTCAGTAAACTCAACACCTTCAACTTGTGATAGCAACGGTAAAATAGTTACACCTGAGTGACCACCAATTACTGGAACACTAATATCACAAGGCGACTTATCTTTTAATTCAGCAACAAACGTCTCAGAGCGGATAACATCAAGTGTTGTAATACCAAACAGCTTACGCTTGTTATACACACCTGCTTTTTTAAGTACATCAGCTGCGATAGGCACTGTTGTATTTACAGGGTTAGTAATAATACCAATACAAGCATCAGGACATACTACAGCAATTTTTTCTGCTAGAGATTTAACAATACCGGCATTTACATTGAAAAGATCAGCACGATCCATACCCGGTTTACGCGCTACACCTGCAGAAATAAGGACAACGTCAGCGCCTTCTAATGCTGGAGTAGGATCTTCACCTGCATAACCTTTAATAGTTACAGGGGTTGGGATATGGCTAAGATCGGCTGCAACACCAGGCGTTACTGGTGCAATGTCATATAGAGCAAGATCTGAACCTGCTGGAAGATGGTTTTTTAATAGCAGAGCAAGAGCTTGACCGATTCCACCAGCAGCGCCAATTACAGCAACTTTCATGTTCGTTCTCCTTTACGATAGAAGTATCTTTTTTTATTAATACATCTTACTTAAGCCAATTTTCATTGCATAAGATAAGCACAATAGAAGGACGTTATAGCAAGCCGATAACAAATACAATCTTCAGCCGCGCGCTTTGCGAAGTTGCGCAGAAACCCTTTTTTTTCATCCGATCTTGTCACAACAAAAACAACTTTCATGCAAAAAAGTGAGAATTTAAGCAGTTTTAAACAAATGTTATCTAATAAAAACAACGACAAAGATTATTTCTTACCTTATGCTGAACATTAACACCTGATAATACAAAAATCAGATTTCATGCAGTTTGTTTGCTACTTAGTGATAGGTTATGCAAAAATACCCCACCTCATCTCTGTAGATAATATTTATTTATGCGAAATTCAGATAAACAAGAGCGCTTAGTAAAAGCGTTTAAACTCATTCTAAAAGAAGAAAAATTCAGTTCTCAAGGTGAGATTGTTGATACATTGAAAGCGCAAGGTTTCGATAATATCAACCAGTCTAAAGTTTCTCGTATGCTGACGAAATTCGGTGCAGTACGAACACGCAATGCAAAAATGGAAATGGTGTATTGCTTACCTGTTGAACTCGGCGTACCCACAACAAGCAGCCCATTAAAAGATCTTGTCATGGATGTTGGTTATAACAGCGCACTTGTTGTTATTCACACAGGTCCAGGCGCTGCACAAGTGATTGCTCGCTTATTAGATTCTTTAGGTAAAGCCGAAGGCATCCTTGGCGTAGTTGCGGGTGATGATACGATCTTTATTACACCAACGAGTAGCGTAACAGCAGAAGAGCTTTACGATTCTGTTTGTGAACTATTTGATTACAGTAAGTAATACCTTGGGTCTATTTATTTTCATCATTGAGTGACATAACAAATAGACCCGGCTCTTTGCCTACTTTTATTCCCTATCTCTGACTCTTGTTCTTTATTTCAAGTTTATCTCTTTTCATCTTGCTTATTACTTAATTTGAGTGGTGAAGCACAGACAAAAAAACCTCAGACTACTGTCATTTGTTATGATAAATAGCAAAAATATTCTTTAATACGCTCTCATTCGTATCCATTGACCATCATGATTAGAAAGGATTCATTCATGACATTAAAGAAAAGAATGATGCTTGGGCTATTTAGTTTAAGTTGTTATTTCATCGTATCGACAGCACACGCTCAACGTTTTATCACAATTGGCACAGGACCTATCAATGGTGTTTATTACCCTGCAGGCGGTGCGATTTGTAAATTAGTGAATCAAGGACGACTGCAACATAATCTGCGTTGTTTGGTTGAATCAACCACCGGCTCTATCTACAACATCAATAAACTCAAAGATAAACAATTTGAATTTAGTGTTGTTCAATCTGATTGGCAATTTCATGGCTATAACGGTACGAACCAGTTTAAAGACCAAGGTCCTTATAGCAAGATGAGGGCTATCTTTTCACTACATGATGAGCCTTTTAATATTATTGTTCGTAAAGATTCAGGCATAAATAATCTTGATGATCTTAAAGGAAAGCGGATCAATATTGGTGAGGCAGGATCAGGCGATCGAGCAACCATGGAAATTGTTATGGATAGCCTTGGTTGGACATATTCTGATTTTAAGCTTATCTCGATCCCAGCCGAGGAACGCTCAGAAGCACTATGTAATAACAAAATTGATGCGTATATCAATCTTGTTGGCCATCCAAACGGGGCAATAAAAGAAGCCGCAGTCTATTGTAATGCGAAATTAATTCCAACCACTGGGACAAATATCGAAAAGATCATTGCCGATCATCCTTTTTATACCAAATCAATGACTCCTAAAGGTTTTTATAAGGGAATTAAAGGGGATACTGAAAGTTTTGGCGTGTCAGCAACATTAATTTCAAGTACAGATGTCTCTGAAGAAACCGTTTATGCGCTAACAAAATCTATCTTTAACAATTTTGATACCTTTAAACGACTTCATCCTGCCTTTGCCAATTTAACTAAGGCTGACATGCTCCAAAACGGATTATCGGTTCCTTTCCATCCAGGTGCTGTACGTTATTATCAAGAAGCTGGATTTTTTCCCTCTAACGAACAAGATTAAAAAAGCCCGTAAGATTAATTACGGGCTTAAATATTTAACATTATGCGCGTTGATCATATCCCCATCGCGGGACTAAACCTTGCTTAACGCCTAAATGATCCAAGATCCTTGCGACCATAAAATCAATTAAATCATCAATCGATTGTGGTTGATGATAAAAGCCAGGAGCGGCAGGCATGATAGTAGCCCCAAGCTGAGAAAGCTTAAGCATATTTTCTAAATGAATGGTCGAAAATGGTGTTTCACGTACCACCAGCACCAATTGACCACGTTCTTTAATCACTACATCAGCAGCACGCTCAATCAAATTTTCTGACATGCCATAAGCAATGGAAGCCAAGGATCCAGCCGAGCATGGGCAAACAACCATTTGTTTCGGTGCAGCAGAGCCAGACGCAACAGGAGAAAACCAATCATCTTTGCCACAAACAGTTAATTTATCAGCATTACCATTTAAATGAACCGCTAATTGTTCTCGTGCTTTATCAGGCGATGCTGATAATTTCAAACCATGCTCTGTTGCTAAAACCACACGTGCCGCAGATGAAATCAATAAATACACCTGATAATCAGCCGCTAATAAACATTCTAATAAACGTAGTCCGTAAGGTGCACCCGATGCGCCTGTCCATGCTAGCGTTATACGTTTATCTGTCATTACGTTTTCCTATTATTTAGCTAGTGCTGCCAATAACTTATCATGAATACCACCAAAACCACCGTTACTCATCACTAAAATAGTATCGCCCGGTTGTGCTTTGTTTGTAATGTTATTGACCAAATCATCTAAATCTGCGCTGCAATAAGCAGGCTGTGAACATTGCTCAGCAATCTCTTCTACTGACCATGGAATATTTGGCGGTTGGAAGAAAAAAACTTCATCTGCAGCATGTAAAGAAGGAGCAAGATCATCTTTATGTACCCCTAACTTCATGGTGTTAGAGCGAGGTTCTAATACGGCTAAAATACGCGATTGGTTCACCTTTGCACGTAACCCACCTAACGTTAACTCGATAGCGGTTGGGTGATGAGCAAAATCATCATAAACCGTTACACCGTTAACTTCGCCTTTAAGCTCAAGACGACGCTTAGTATTAATAAATTTAGCTAAGGCTTCACATGCAAGATCTGGCGTAACTCCAACATGGCGTGCCGCAGCGATAGCCATTAAGGCATTATTAACGTTGTGATCACCCACTAAAGGCCAATGTACGGTACCCACCATATCGCTATCTAAATACACATCAAATACACTGCCATCGGCATGGTGCTTTTCTGCGCGCCAGTGTCCATCACCACCAATATATTCCAATTCACTCCAGCAGCCCATCTCTAGCGTTTCATCAATATTTTTCACCCCTTTTGGCGCTAAAATGCGACCATTACCAGGCACTGTACGTACGAGATGATGGAACTGACGTTGGATAGCTTTAAGATCATCGAAAATATCAGCATGATCAAATTCCAAATTATTCATGATTAAGGTTCTAGGATGGTAATGTACAAACTTCGAACGCTTATCAAAAAAAGCACTGTCATATTCATCCGCTTCCACCACGAAGAACATGCTTTCCCCTAAACGCGCTGAAATACCGAAGTTCCCCAGCACACCACCGACTAAAAACCCCGGTTGATAACCACAATCTTCCAAAATCCACGCCAACATGCTTGCTGTTGTTGTTTTACCGTGAGTGCCCGATACCGCCATTACCCAACGATCATGTAATAAATACTCTTGTAACCATTGTGGGCCTGAGGTGTAACGTAGATTGCTGTTAAGGACATACTCAACACAAGGGTTACCACGACTCATTGCATTACCAATCACCACGAGATCAGGAGCAGGATCAAGTTGTTTCGGATCATACCCTTGGATAATTTCAATACCTTGGGCTTCTAACATGGTACTCATCGGTGGATACACATTGGCGTCAGAGCCAGTGACTTTATGGCCTAACTGCCTTGCAAGCATTGCAGCACCGCCCATGAATGTACCGCAAATACCTAAAATATGAATATGCATTGCTGCTGGCTCCGTGATTAATTCGGTTAGTTTCACGCTTTCACGTTACTTCGTTACCATAAAAAAGATCTTTATATACAATTTCTTATATAACAAAAAATACGATTTAGCACTTCCACTCACCCGCAGGTGAGTTTATCAAGTGCTATATTCTACTCTCTTCACCCGATTATATGACAACATGATGAAAGGAATGTTTATGACTGATATTAGAACGCTTGGTGAATTCATTGTCGAGAAACAGAGTGACTTTCCTCATGCAAGTGGCGAGCTTTCATCCCTATTAGGGTCAATTAAACTCGCAGCTAAAATCGTCAACCGAGAAATTAACAAAGCAGGATTGGTCGATATTACAGGTACGGTCGGCGAGAACAACATCCAAGGCGAAGAGCAACAAAAGCTCGATGTCTATGCCAACGATAAATTTAAAGCCGCTCTTGAAGCAAGGGATCAAGTCTGTGGTATTGCGAGTGAAGAAGAAGATGAAGCTGTTGGATTTGATAAGCCATTAAATTTAAATGCAAAATACGTTGTTTTAATGGACCCACTCGATGGTTCATCTAATATTGATGTTAACGTCTCTGTGGGAACGATATTTTCCATTTATCGCCGAGTTTCCCCTGTCGGCTCTCCTCCAACAAAAGAAGACTTTCTGCAAACCGGCAACCAACAAGTTGCTGCTGGGTATGTCATTTATGGCTCATCCACTATGCTCGTTTATACCACGGGCAATGGTGTTCATGGTTTTACCTATGATCCCTCATTAGGGAGTTTTTGTCTCTCTCATGAGAATATGACCATTCCACAAGATGGCGTCATTTACTCGATTAACGAAGGTAATTACATTCGTTTTCCTACCGGTGTAAAACAGTACATTAAATATTGCCAAGAAGCTGTGCCAGAAGAAAAACGACCTTACACATCACGCTACATAGGCTCGTTAGTTGCTGACTTTCATCGTAATTTATTAAAAGGTGGGATTTATCTCTACCCAAGTACCGCCAGTTACCCTAATGGTAAGTTACGTTTACTTTACGAATGTAATCCCATGGCATTTATTGTCGAGCAGGCTGGCGGTAAAGCAACGAATGGTTTTCAGCGGATCTTAGATATTCCACCAACCGAACTACATCAGCGCGTACCCTTTTTTGTTGGCTCAACCAATATGGTCGAAAAAGTCGAAAGTTTGTTACGTGAATATCCAGAAAACTAACTGTTAACTCGATACATGTCGCGCATTTAAAGGCGCGACACATCAACGATGATGATTTGCTTTTGTTTTTGTTTACATTCATTATAATTTTAACAAACAACACATTTCATTAACCTTAGAAGGAATTAGTCATGAGCCTTAATCAGGTCCCTGCTGGCAAGGATATCCCAGAAGATATTTACGTTGTTATTGAAATCCCTGCAAATGCAGATCCGATTAAATATGAAGTAGACAAAGACAGTGGTGCTATTTTTGTTGACCGTTTTATGTCTAGCCCGATGTTTTATCCGTGTAACTATGGTTACGTTAACCACACGCTATCGCTTGATGGTGATCCGGTCGATGTACTCGTACCAACGCCACATCCACTCGTTCCGGGCGCAGTGATCCGCTGTCGTCCTGTTGGCGTGTTGAAGATGACAGATGAATCAGGTGAAGATGCAAAAATCGTTGCCGTGCCTCACAGCAAACTAAGTAAAGAATATGATCATATCCAAGATGTGAATGATCTGCCTGAATTACTTAAAGCACAAATCACTCACTTCTTCGAGCGCTACAAAGAGCTTGAGCCAAACAAGTGGGTAAAAGTAGAAGGCTGGGATAATGCAGAAGCAGCAAAAGCTGAAATTCTGACTTCCTTTGAACGTGCTCAAAAAAAGTAATTAGCTAATAACACTTATTAATAGCGGTAAAATATAATGAAAAATAAACGTGGTTTACTCGCGGTATTTTTAACTTTTTTTACCGCTATTTCATTTGCTAAAAATGTCACCCCAGATGAATTTTGGCAACTAGAGCAAGCACATAACCCTATCATTGTTGATGTAAGAACAGCCGATGAATTTGCCGCTGGACATATTCCTAACGCTGTTAACATTCCTTTTGAACAGATCGCTACAATTTCAGAATATTTGACAGACAAGTCCAAACCGATATTACTCTACTGCCGCTCAGGCCGACGTGCTGAAATAGCAGAAGCTGAGTTATATTCTCTTGGCTATAAAAACACATTTAACGGCATAAGTTACCAACAACTCCTCCGAACTAAACCAAAGGACTAAACGCATGCTACAAACATAAAAAAACCCAATGCAAGCATTGGGTTTTTTATTAGATGGCATCACTAATGATTAATTAAATTCAAATTGGTAAAGCAAGTCCACAGCCTGATCGAGACCATTCACTGCTTCGATATATAAATTCTTCATCAAGCGATAACGTACTGTAAACTCATCTACATCATTAAATAAGCCTACGCCATATTTCACCTGTAGTCCTGGTGCAATATAACCACTAACAGTGACTTGTGAGTCGTCGCCAGCCCCAGCGGTAGATAAACTAAGATCTTTGATCCCAACGGCTTCACCAACATCACCAACAAGTTGACCACTTTGCGCCAGTCCCATACCTATCAATGCCGTCGTCATCGCATTACCCGAACCACCATCATCCTCACTATCAAGATTACGGCCAGTTAAAATATACGATAAAGCATTTTGTTGTGGCATAGCCGGATCAGAGAAAATCGTTACTTCCGGTTTATCTGCAGAGCCTGTCACCTTCACACCAGCAATAACATCATCTTCGATATTATCAGGATCACGAATCGCTTCTATCGACAGGAATGGTTGATCTGCAGGACCGTTAAATAATATCTGCCCTTTACGGATAAGTAATTCCTGTCCCAGAGCTCGATAAAACGACCCTTTGGCAATATTCACTTCACCGTAAATCATTGGCCCTTTACCATCTTGGCGAACATTCAAATCACCGAATAAACCAGCTTTTAAACCAAACGCTGATAACTTCACGTCATCACCAACATGCACCATAATATTGGTTGTAATATCAAACGGCACAGATTTTTTCGGTTCAACTGGTTCTAGGTTATCTTTTAAAATGACCTGATCTTTAGAAACCGCGATCGCAGATTTTGGTAATTGATTAACCGTAATACGTCCCCATGGAATCCCCACCTTTCCGCTAATATCTGCAGATTTAGGTGTTGCTTTAATGGTGAGATCTGGAGAGACCTTAAGGGAAACCATTGGCGGCATACTCACTTGTAACTCTTTACCATTAATATTTAATTCTGTTTTCCACGCCGCCATATCTTGCCAGTCACCAGTACCACGTAACAGCAATTGCCCATCAGGAGTATAAATATTCCCCATTAACGTTGCGTTATACCCCTTAAAGGCTAATTTGATATCAGCGTTCTGAACATCTAATGGTACTTTACGCCCTCTTGCTTCTAGCTTCGTGACTTGTAATAAACCATTCACTGCGGGGTGCATGATTGGGCCGGTTATTTGCAAGTTAGTATCAACTTGACCACCAAACTGATGGTAGTCTTTAATAACAGGCTCTAAGAATGCAAGTGTAAAACGATCTAATTTCACATTAGCATTAATGCGCTTATCACCTTGTAGATCAGTGATTTTAGCATTACCGGATAAATCACCATTATTTTTAACCGCCACTAACCAATTAGCATTTAGAACATCATTTTCCATCTCAGCATTGACGGTAACTTTATCCCAGCCTAACGCTAATGGGGCATCATCGGTATCCACTTGTTGAGTAAAACTGCCGCTTGGCATCAAAATCTGGGCTTTCACATAGGGTGCACTCTTTGGCGCCCATTTAGCGACAACGTTCGCACCAAGCTCGCCGTTAACCTTCATCTGCTCAGGAATAAATGATTTCAATAAATCAAAATTGAATCGTTTTATTGCTAACTGCGCATTACCCGATGCACCAGCAGTCAGATCCTGAGTTAAACAAATGCCAGCTTTACCTTGTTGCCAACAGTGAGCACCGACAGTTGCCATTGCAGTTTTCAGATCATAACGAATAGGTGTTGGATGGTTTAATACCCACTCACCAACAGGAGTCGTAAAGTCACCTTTTTGCAAGATCCCTTGCCAGCCTGTCTTACGATCTAATTTACCGGTTAGAAGTAATTCAGTGCCAACGGGCTCCCCTTTTACTTTTACCGTTAAACGATGATCTTGCTCTGTGCCTTTAAACAACACATCCATATCATCTAACGTAACACTATCAAATTTCCCTTTTTTAGCATTTAAACTAATATCAGCTTTTAATGCTGGTAATGGCGTTACGCTACCTTTCAATTTAAAAGACGCAAGGCTTGCGACTTTTTGCCAACCAAGATCATCACCTTCAAGATCAAGTGTTACATCCGGTTCAGCCATTTTGCCTGATAACTTCACCTCACCATTAACACGACCATGTAAGTCCGCTAATGATTTAGATAAATCTGGCGCTTTAATATCAGCAACAACGTTCCACGTCTTGTCTAATTCACCTTTCGCGACTAAACCATTAGGACCATGCTTTAATGTTAAGCCCTGTGTTTTAAACTTAAGATCTTTACCTTTACCCGTCACATCAGAAGCATCAAGCTGACCATGAAGCTCAAGAGGCTGTTTCATGATGGAGCCATTAACAGCAAGTTCTGGCAATTTAATAAACCAACCACCTTTTGCAGTTAAACCACCCGATGTATTTAACTTACCGCTTACGTTGCCTTCCGCTTCTGGCCATTGCTTACCTGGCTGGATATTGGCAAAAGCGAGCTGGCCTTGCCATTTAACAAGATCTTTCCAACTTGCTTTTGCATTGCCGGTAATAGAACCACCTAAGGTCTCTACATTCAGCGCAGATAAGTTCACCGAATCAAGGTTACCTTTACCTTTCAAATTAAATTTCACGTTTGGCATAGGCGTGCCATTTACGTTACTTTTAGCATTAAACGTAAACCCCTTTAAGCTACCTTTGGCGTTTATATCAGTATTGGCAACAGTAAATTCTGCTTTTTTATCAATCGGCCACTGTAAATGCTTACTGGATACCACCACATCAAAAGGAAGATTCGGATCTAGCGGCGATAATTTACCCTTAACCAACGCATCTAATTTACCTTTTAACGTCGCATCAAGTACCAATTTCGCTAATGTTCCTGATGCTTTTAAATGCAACTGATGTCCTTCAACAGGCTTCATCGATATCTTTGCATTCGCATCTAATGAAAGTGGGTAATCTCCCGTTAACGTCACATCAGCTTTCGCGGTTAAAGACGCTTGAGGCGCATTTACCTGCAACTTATCAATCTTGATATCGCTGTCTTTAGCATTCGCAATCAGCTCTAATAACGAGATCTTTTGTGGCGTTTCGCCAGCTAACTCGAAGTCTTTTACCGTAAAGCGCTCAATATCAAACGACATCGGTAGCACAACATCAGGCAGTTTTATTGCTTCCGCTTTTTTCGTTGATTTCGACGCTGCAACTGACTTCTTATCAGCCGTTTTAGATGGCGCTAATGATAAATAAATCCCTTCCCAATCCGTTGGCTTTAAGGTGACATGACTGCCTTGTAAATCTGCTGCTGTAGAGAAATGCTTCCAGCGCACTTTATTCGCCAAGATATCTAAATCGATATCATCAAGCGTTACCTTCTCAATATGAATAGGTAATGGCATTGAGATTTCAGTGACTGGCTCTGAAGGTTGTTCAGGCTTATCCGATGCAGGAGGAAGTTTTGACATTGAAAACTTCACACCTTGCACCCCTAGATCAGAAATACAAATCTCAGGGGTTAATAAACAGCTATCATTTAATGTTAAATTCAACTTATTAACAGCAAGATCTATATTACCGTCGTTATAACGGACATTCTTAAATTCAAAACCATCAAGCAAAGCGCCTTGCGATTCACCAATCGACAGGGCAGGAAGCGCTTTTTGCGCTCCCCATGCAGCAACTTTAATACCAGCAGGAGTATAAAGTAGTGCAGCAACAGCAATAACTAATAATAATAATAAGGCTAATACGCCAAGTGCTATACGCTTAACCCAAATCATAATTCAGGACCTAAAGTAAAGTGGAGCTGAAATTCATCTTTGCTCAGTTTAAGGAAACGATCATTATTGCTCTTGTTCTTATCTAAGCCCCAAGCAAAATCAAGGCGAATAGGACCTACAGGTGAAACCCATCGAACACCGACTCCGACACCACGCTTCCAATCAGGTGTAGTATTCCAAGCAGAACCATAATCATAAAATACAGCCCCCCACCAATCACCATAAACACGGTGTTGATATTCAATGCTAGAGGTTGCCATATAACGACCGCCTTCCATTTTGCCTTGGCTATTACGAGGAGAAATAGACTGATAACCATAGCCTCGAAGGCTACTATCACCACCAATAAAATAACGTAACGAAGGTGGGACATCTTGAATGCCATCACTAATAATAGCACCGCCATCTAAACGCAAAATACCACGCTGATTTTCACCAAAACTACGAATCCAAGCATTTTTTGCTTGTACTCGAGCAAAAGTCGTATTTGATCCAACATTTTTATTAGCAAGATCAACAGAAAAATTATATTTACTCCCACTGGTCGGGAATATTCCTCCAACCATACTACTTTTACTGTATGACAATCCTGGCATCAAAACATTGAAAACACCTTTTTCCATCCCACCTTGTTCATATTTCTCCGTCAACCAACGAAGCGCAATAGTACGATTCCATCCCGAATCTAAACGCCAATGACGTTCAACCCCGATACCAAATTGTGTACTTACCGTATCGTGTGTATCGACATAACGTATGCCCCCGACAACTTGATAATAATCATTCAACACATCATCGAGTGGGATCTTATAAACCGCTTCAACTTTTGGCTCATCTTTCGATATTTCGGATTTCAAGTTAAAGCTATGGCCTTTACTCGTGATCCACGGTTTTTTCCAATTGAACTTCAAACGAGGGCCGGTATCAGTCGAAAAGCCAATACCGGTTTCAAATTGATTTTTTATTTGTGGCGTAACAACAACATGAATAGGGATCGCATCATCTTTACGCTCTTTTACATCCCCACCAACAAAAATGGAAGAAAACCAACCAACGTTAGACAAACGTTCATTGTACTCTCCCAGTTTTGAAGCTAGATAAGGTTCATCTTCCGTGTAAGGGATCATAGAACGTAAGCGGTTATCATCAATTTGACTTCCCTGAAAAGTCGTTTCACCAAAGGTATAACGTCGACCTGAGTCAAAATTAATATCGATAAAGACCTCGTTACGACTAGGTACCACCTCTAATGTACTTTTCGTTAATTCATAATCAAAATAACCACGTCGAAGTGCTAAGCTCTTTAATGATGCTTTAAAAGCCTCATATTTACCTTGATTAAGCGGTTCACCAATCCCTAAACCACTGCTTTTTACTAATGAAATAAAAGCAGGATCATTTTTAGCATCACCAGTAATAATCAGATTACTTTTACTAATATGCGCTCGTGGACCTTTATCAACGGTAACCACTATTTTAGTTTTAGCGCCGCTACCCGAGACTTGATAATCAAACTTTGGCTGGTAATAGCCCAATGCCTGCAGCGCGTCGCTAATTTCATTTAATACCTGATCTTTAAAGCGCAATGTCGCACTATAATCATCCTTTGATAATGCAGAAAGATAAGCATCAACATTATCTTCTACTTTTCCATCTAAGCCTTTAATCTTCAATGAAGAGGCCATAACTGGACTCGATAGCACCAAAGCAAATGATGTCACACCCAGCCATTTAAAAACTTTATTCATTCTATTGTGCTTCTTTGCGAAATTTAGAATTAATTACGAATCCATTGTGGCAAAGCGATAAGTA
The DNA here is from genome assembly GCF_003026165.1 of Photobacterium sp. GB-1. NCBI lineage: Bacteria > Pseudomonadati > Pseudomonadota > Gammaproteobacteria > Vibrionales > Vibrionaceae > Photobacterium > Photobacterium sp. GB-1. The sequence goes on from NZ_PYOB01000013.1 coordinate 110,101, forward strand.
ACTTCCAACCTTTGCCATCTGAAAACTTATGAATATTGAACCGAATAGAATTTTTAACCATTTTCAGCTACCTATTTATAAATATTAACAAAATGAATCTAAAAAAAAGTAACCTAAGGTCAATGAAATTAAGAAAAACAGTGCCTCAACACGAGTTTATGCCATCTTTTTAATAGAAGTATTAGAAGTATTAGACGTATTAGACGTATTAGACGTATTAGACGTATTCTAAGTCTTAACTATAACTTCATTGCCAGTATTATAGCCTGTTGGAATTATTAATAATTATCACTAAATAAATAGTGTACTGAAAACGGTTCAAACTACTTTCAGCAACTAAAACAACTGTAGAACAATTAATAACTTTTTTTGAGAAAAAATAATTTAATACCGCTCTGTAACTGAATACATTATATAGGAGGGAGTATATTTGTGTTGTCATATGGCAGGATCAAGTTTTCTGTTAGCCGAAAGCAGGAACAAAGTAAAACTTACATCTGACTCGTATTCCAATTTAGAGAGAAATACGCTAGATTTTAGTGATTACACAACTATTCCTGATAGTACCTGAATCTCTTTATTCACCTCAGTTAATACATTTAATGCTTTTAAATCACCAGACTTAGGTGGTAATAGTCGTCCACTATCAAATTCAAAGCCACCTACCCCCATAATAAAAATACGACCTCTAAAATAGCTTTTTACATAACGAGCCACTTGGTTTGGTCGGTAAATTTTAAAGATTCTAAGCATATTTTCCTCACTCAACGGTTACAGATATAGACCGCAAATCGATCACTTTGTTTCATCACATTAAAACTTAATGCAAACAGCCTGCCATATTCCAATAAATACGAAATTTGTAACAATAATGATCGACTTAGAGCCCAAATATTAACTTCTGGTACTACCAGATCAAATAAGATTAACTATCATAATCACAAATCAGACTAAAAAGAGGCAACACATGAAATTGAAAGCAACCTTTATCTTACTTGCAGCTTTAGCCCCTTCAATCAGCTTTGCTACCAATATCAAGCTAGGTGATTCATTACCTGGTGTTACAGTTACCAATAAAGGTGAGCTTGTTTTAAAAGATAAGGCGATTAGCTACAAATCATGGAGAAGTACAAAACTAACAGGCAAAATGCGTATCGTATTCGCAATAGCTGGACGCAGTGCAGCCAAAGAGCTTAACGCGCCACTTGTTGCAGCTATTTCTGCCGCAAAATTTCCGGAAAATGAGTACCAAACAACAACGATCATTAACCAAAATGATGCGATGTGGGGTACGGGGGGCTTTGTAAAATCAGCAACAGAAGACAGTAAACGTGAATACCCATGGTCATCAATAGTGCTGGACAGCAATGGGATTGTTCAAAAAACATGGGATCTAAAAAAGGAAAGCTCTGCCGTATTTGTTGTAAATAAGACTGGTAAAGTCATATTCGCCAAAGAAGGCAAACTGACACCTAGTGAGATTAAAAAAGTAATCGGTTTAGTGAGTAAAAATTTATAATGAGACTTTAGTCACCTCTCTCTGGGTGGCTAAGTTTTTTCAAAGTAATAAAGAAACGATAGCTCTAGTCGATATACTATTTACTAAAAAACCAAAGCAAGTAACTCACGATCGTTGAATAACCAATGACTAAAATAAGATCAGTAATATATCGATTCAATTTTTTCATGGGATGCTCCGTAATTATTAGTTACTTAAAATTAACACAAAGATAACATCTCATTATGTTCGTTGCTAATCATGAGATCAAGATAACAAAAATGAGTTAACGATTGGTTAAGAGAATGAAAGAAGTATGACTAATAAAGTAGAGAGTATAGATAAACCAATAGAAAATAATCGAGCGCTTGGAGTGTTAAAAACATTAACCGACAGTAAAAAAAAAATAAAAAGCATCGCAGAAAAATATGCTATCGATGGGGAAATTAACAATACTCAAGAGAGGACTTTAAAACAAAGATTACAGGTTCGTCTTCAACAAAAACGACAACAAGAACAATCAAATTTAGAGCAGATCATAAAACAAGCCTATAACCAATGTAATGATGAGACAGCGAGAGATCCTGATCCTGATTGGTTAGTAAGATTTATAGAGATGGCTCAACAAATTCATACTCCATCCATGCAAAAACTGTGGGCAAAAATTCTAAAACAAGAGATCATTCAACCAGGCTCAGTCTCTCTTCGCACGTTAAAAATACTCTTATCAATGACACATCGAGAAGCCGCTCTATTTCAAAAAGTCCTTACTCTTACCTGTTGCATTGGTAACGATAAAAATAAAAAACTTCTCACAAGTATCAAACAGCGAACAAGCAGCTTTAGTTTTCATCGAAGTCACCAAACACATATTGATTATAACCAATACCATTTACCTTATTCGTCTATTTTAATTTTAACTGAACTTGGGCTGCTATTAAGTACAGAGCTAGAAACAAACTTAATAAGTTACACTGATAAACTCAATTTCAACTACCATACAGAGTCTTACAGTTTATCACCCATCAAAAAAGGGACATCGTTCACCTATTATCGTTTATCACCAATAGGACAGGAATTAGCCCAACTAATTGGTTCACAGACTCATGATGAGTATCAAGAGCAACTAAATGAACTACTTTTAAAATATTTTACGGTAGCTCACCAATACTGATACACAGCCTAAATTTTTTTTACTCCGCTTTTTTAATAATTATTAAAACGGGCGGGACTCGAAATAGCAGGCAGCTAGTTGCTTCCCAATAAAGCACCTAGCTCACTACCCTATAATGTTCATTTTCTACAGACGAAAAAAAACCTGAATCTTTCGATTCAGGTTTCTCTAATAAAGTGGCGGAGCGGACGGGACTCGAACCCGCGACCCCCGGCGTGACAGGCCGGTATTCTAACCAACTGAACTACCGCTCCGACGAACATGGATGTTTTAATATCGTGAAGCCATGGATGGCTAAGAGCGATAACACCACATGCGATATCTATAGTTCAAATAGATATCTATTTTTTATTTTCATCTTTTTCTTAAAAAGATGAAAACGAATTGGAAGCCTGGCGATGTCCTACTCTCACATGGGGAGACCCCACACTACCATCGGCGCTATTACGTTTCACTACTGAGTTCGGCATGGGATCAGGTGGGTCCATAACGCTATGGTCGCCAAGCAAATTCTGTTTATTTATCGCCGTTAGGCAATAAATAGCAATCTGGGAAAATCTAACTAGTTGTTCTCAATACTCATTCAAGTATTTGTAGAGTCCGATGCTTCTCTGATGAGAAGTAAAACCCCTTGGGTGTTGTATGGTTAAGCCTCACGGGCAATTAGTATCGGTTAGCTCAATGCCTCGCAGCACTTACACACCCGACCTATCAACGTTGTAGTCTTCAACAACCCTTTAGAGACCTTAA
>NZ_PYOB01000014.1:0-111055 GCF_003026165.1 Photobacterium sp. GB-1
ATTTATTCTCATTCAGTTTTTTCATATTTGAAATCTTTATTCTTTTTTTTAAATTACACGGCATTAGAATAAAAGCGTATATTTATCTTATCAGAGAAAGAGATATTTATATCTCTATATCGTATGCCATAAATAATAGGTTTTATGGCGGGAGATGATGTTTCTCCTTTAACCGCCTTTCAATAAAGGATAATGACGTCTAACAACATTCGACTTTAAATCGTCGAGGACCGTGTATTTGTTTAAATGGATATTTATAATTTTAATTAATTATATTAATTTTTGCATTCGTCGCGTTGTTATTTCATTTTTGTCCTCTTCTATTTTCTGCTCGATAAAGAATTATCAATTCAACACGGCTGAGCGTTATACAACTCTTTCCTACTCTGAGTTTTATAATTAGTAAGGCGGTGTCTAGTGAGGCAGAGCAATGCAATACTCAACTGAAGTACAAAATATGTGTCCTATCTCTCGTGGTCCACATCACGAGTCTGCACCCATTCCTGTTGAAGGTCGCTGGGTACAACCTAAAGATGTTATTGCAATTTCTGGTGTTAGCCACGGTTGTGGTACTTGTGCACCACAACAAGGTGCTGCAAAACTAACTTTAAACGTGAAAAACGGTATCATTGAAGAAGCATTAATCGAAACTATCGGTTGCTCAGGTATGACTCACTCTGCAGCAATGGCTTCAGAAATCATCACTGGTAAAACTATCCTTGAAGCACTAAATACTGACCTAGTATGTGATGCTATCAACGTTGCAATGCGTGAAATTTTCCTTCAATACGTTTACGGTCGTACACAAACGGCTTTCTCTTTAGACGGTCTACCAATTGGTGCTGGTCTAGAAGACCTTGGTAAAGGTTTACGTAGCCAAGTAGGTACGCATTACGGTACTCGTGAAAAAGGCCCTCGTTACATGGAGATGGCTGAAGGTTACGTTACTAAAATCGCACTTGATGACAACGACGAAATCATCGGCTACCGCTTCGTTAATATCGGTAAGATGATGGAATCTATCGGTAAAGGTGTTCCAGCAGATCAAGCAATGGAACAAGCAACAGGTCAATATGGTCGTTTTGACGAAGCGGTTCGCACAATCGATCCTCGTCACGAATAATCAGCCAAGCTGTTATCCATATATTCAATTACACCTAATTTGCTAAATTTATTGAGGATTTTATCATGGCTGCATTATTTGAAAGCTTTGATCGTCGTATTAACCAAATCACACCCGTTCTAGAACAATATGGTTTTTCTTCACTTGAAGAAGCGCGTCAATACATCGAAGATAAAGGTGTTAACGCTTACGATATCGTAAAAGAAACCCAACCAATTGCGTTTGAAAACGCATCATGGGCATATGTTCTAGGCGCTGCAATCGCACTAAAAGAAGGCGCAAAAACAGCGGCTGAAGCGGCTGAGTTTTTAGGCCAAGGTCTACAAGCATTCTGTATCCCAGGCTCTGTTGCTGACCAACGTAAAGTGGGTTTAGGTCATGGTCGTCTAGGTGCGCGTCTTCTAAGCAATGAAACTCAGTGTTTTGCATTCCTAGCAGGTCACGAATCCTATGCTGCGGCTGAAGGTGCAATCAAAATCGCGCTAAACGCAAACAAGGTACGTACTAACCCACTGCGCGTTATTCTTAACGGTTTGGGTAAAGATGCAGCTTACCTTATTGCGCGTATTAACGGCTTTAACTATGTACAAACTCAGTTCAACTACACGACTGGTGAACTTGAAATCGTTAATGAACGTCGCTTCTCTCAAACACAACGTGGCGAAATTAACTGTTACGGTGCTGATGATGTGCGTGAAGGTGTAGCGATTATGCACCGCGAGAATGTTGATATCTCTATTACAGGTAACTCGACTAACCCTACTCGCTTCCAACACCCAGTGGCTGGTACATACAAAAAAGAACGTCTAGAAGCAGGCCAAGATTACTTCTCAGTTGCATCAGGCGGCGGTACTGGTCGTACTCTTCACCCAGATAACGTAGCGGCAGGTCCTGCATCTTACGGCCTGACTGACACCATGGGTCGTATGCACTCTGACGCTCAATTTGCTGGTTCTTCATCTGTACCTGCTCACGTAGAAATGATGGGCTTAATTGGTATGGGTAATAATCCAATGGTTGGTGCAACAGTGGCTGTTGCAGTAGCAATTGAGCAAGCGCAAACCGCGTAAGCAGAAATTTAGAATCTTTATCTTCAAATAACGATAAAAGGCATGGTTTTAATTAACCATGCCTTTATTTTTTCAGCTAGTTGTTAATTTTGTTGAATATAAGAAAAAAATCTCTAAAATCCTCGGTACTCAATAAACTTGATAACACTTATACCTATAAAAAAGCAGGCTTATAGGTATAATCGGCTGTAATTAAGTTAAATCGTATTACGTCATTCAGTTAAATATTATTGCATGACTTAGTTAAGGAAACATCATGATCCAAGTAGTAGGTCACAAAAACCCTGATAGTGATAGCATTTGCTCAGCACTAGTTTGTACAGCGTTTCTTAAAGCACGTGGTCTTGAAGCGACAGCAATTCGTCAAGGCGAAATGAACCGTGAAACTCAACACATCCTTGAACTTGCTGGCGTTGCAGCTCCTGAGCTACGTACAAGTGTTGCTGGCGAGAAAGTATGGTTAGTTGACTACTCTGATCTTGCTCAAGCACCTGACGACCTAGCAGACGCTGAAGTTGTAGGTATTGTTGACCACCACCGTCTAGGTGATGTAATGACAATCAATCCAATGGAAGCATGGATCTGGCCTGTAGGTTGTACTTGTACTGTTCTATTTAACCTATTTAAGATTGAAGGCCACGAAATCACACGTGAACTTGCTGTTCTTATGATGTCTGCAATCCTATCTGACACTGTTGGCTTCGCATCGCCAACATGTACACAAAAAGATAAAGACGCAGTACACGAGCTTGCTCAAATTGCTGATGTTCAAGATCTTGAAGCATTCATTAAAGCACTACTAATTGCAAAGACTGACATTGAAGGTCTTACTGCTGCGCAATTAGTTGATAAAGATCTTAAAGGCTACCCTTTCAACGACCGTGACGTTGTTGTTGGTCAAATTGAACTTGCAACACTAGAGCAAGTTGACAGCATGATTGAAGAGCTTCAAGCAGATCTACAACGTCGTTGTGACGAAGAAGGTTTAGCGATGGCAGCACTAATGCTAACAGATATTACAACAAGTACGACTCGCCTACTTTACACTGGTGATTGGAACAACATTTTAGACGCGCATGCAAAAGATGGCGTTCTAATGATGGAAAATACGCTAAGCCGTAAGAAACAAGGCTGGCCTTGGCTACAAACAGTACTTGCTTAATTATTAGGTTTTAGTACTAGCCACCAAATATGACGCGATAGGAGCTCTCTCTTATCGCGTTTTTTATTCCAACACATTCTATAGTTATCGATATAAACTATCGTTATTAGCTGTCATTTTTTTCTGAAGCCAATACAGTGACCTTCTTTATTTTTGTCCTTTTTTTAAACAATTTATAATTTACACGACTGATATTAGAGCAAATACTTTAATTTTAAGCTCATTTTATTTGTATAAAAAAACAACGTGAAGAATAAAACACAGCCAAACAAACGCTATTTATGTGACAATTGTCAAATTTACTTAGTATTCTTTTTAGGTATACATATACTTCTCTCTCTAAAAATAATGCCGCCATTTAGCACCCCAATGGAAGAGCAAGAAGCTAATAAAAAGAGAGACAGTTAATGTCCATTAAAAAACGTTATATTACATGTGTTATTGGTCTAGCCATTTCGAGTCAAAGCTATGCTGCTGGCTACCAAGTATCAGAACATTCAGCTGCGGGTTTAGGTCGTGCCTACGCAGGCGATGCTGCCTTTGCTGATTCTGCCGCCGTGTTAGCTCGCAACCCTGCCGCGATGACCTTATTTAAACACGCAGAAGTTTCTACCGTAGCAAGTGTTGTCATACCTTCTGTTGATATTTACGATCATAGCTTTGATCAAGGCGCAAAAAATATCGCCCCCGTTAGCTTTGTTCCTGCGGGCTATTATATTCAACCAATCAATGACAAAGTCGCGGTTGGTCTTGCACTTTTCAGTAATTACGGTGTAACAACAAAGTACCCTAACGATTTCAACGCAGGGTTATTGGCAGGCAAAACGTCCCTTGAAACATTCAACTTTAATCCAAATATTGCCTACCGTTTAAATCCACACTTCAGCATTGGCGGCGGTGTTAGCCTTGTTTATGCTAATGCCGAGTTTGATCGCCGTTTAGGTGTACTTTCATTGGCGGTTCCTAATAGTCAACCAAGTGACCATGCAATCAACTTAAAAGGCACAAGTTGGGGCTGGGGTTGGAATATTGGCGCACTTTATGAATTAGATCAGAATAACCGTTTTGGCCTAAGTTACCGCTCACAAGTTAATCTTAACTTTGATGGTGATTTTACCGATTATTTAGGCTCAATAACCGGTAAACCACATAACACTGTTTCTGCTAACCTTTCGTTACCGCTCCCTGCTATCGCAGAGTTTTCTGGTTTCCATCAACTAAATTCACAATGGGCGATCAGCTATAGCTTACAGTGGACACAATACAACAAGTTTAAAGAAATTCGTGCCACTAGCTCACAATGTAAGCCAGGCTTTAATGGTCAAGTTGGTACCTGTTTACTGAAAAAAGAAAATTACAAAGATACCTATCGTTGGGCTGTCGGTACGACTTACACAATGAATGATGAATGGACACTTCGTTACGGTTTTGCCCTTGACCAAAATGCAGGCCAAGCAACACTAAGTATTCCAGATACTGATCGTTACTGGTATTCAGCAGGTGCGACTTACCACTTCAACCCAGATCTTTCTGTCGATATGGGTCTTTCATACATTCACAGTAAGAAAACCACCTTCGTTGAAGATAACAGTACGTTTACCTCTCGTGGTAAAGCGTATCTTGTCGCTGCACAGCTTAACTATCGCTTTTAATGCGTTGTAACTAATTAATTATTTGGAATAAATAACATGAAATTTAATTCAATCGCATTAATCGTCGCGTCTGCATTAAGCATGGTTGGTTGTGGTGGCGGTAGTCAAACAACCGTTAAACCAACCATTGATCCTGATATTGCAGACAGCTTAAAAGCAGAAACAAAGATTGATTTTGATTTACTGTCAGCTAATAAAACCATTGTGATCCCTAGCTATCTAGGTATGGATGCACAAGATGGCACATTAGCGACACGTGAAGGCGCAACTGCACCTGAAATCGCAATGGGACAAACCGATGGTTGGAGTACAACTCAGCCTATTACGATTAATTTCAAAGGTAAGGCACTTGATCCTGCAACAGCAGCGAATAGCTTTTACTTAATTAAATCAGGCGATCCTACCAACCCTGACGATACCACACAGCCTACACAATTATCCCAGCAAAACGGGGACTTTATGGTGACGGTTTCTGGCAATAGCTTAATTGTAATGCTGCTTAAGCCTCTGGATCCATCAAGTAACTATATGTTTGCATTAACAAATGATCTTAAAGATGTAAATGGTAAAGCGGTAGGTATGAGCAACTCTTACGCTTTACTAAAAGCTGATAGCACGCCACCAGCCAAAGCATTAATTCCAGCTCAAAAGATCACCCATGCAACAGAGGAAGCATTCCATAATATCGTTAAAAAACGGGATATCATTTTCTCTTCATGGTTTACCACATTATCTGTTGGCGATGTATTGTATGCTGCAAAAATGGCGACTCTACAGACAATTTCAAAACAAATTGAAACAGATGAGCCTGTGATTGCTAGTGACGACATAGCAAACCAAGATAATCTCTATAAAATAACACGACCGCAACTTGGTGGAGCAGATGGAGCAACAACACCTGCTGGTAATGAGATTTATACTGGAACCGTTTTTCTTCCTTATTATTTATCTACAGACAGCCATAAAATATCCTCAGCCCCTAACGCACCAGAGAAATATTTAGTCAGCCCTTGGAAAAGTGATATGCCAAGCCTTGCGAAAATTAAATATATTCTGACTAACGGTAGTGAAGCTGATAAACGCGCGATTGCTTCTCAACTTTCAGATCTACATATCTCTGACATAGATCTTGCAAAAGTAGCAACAGATAAAGCGACACAAATTAAAGTACTAACAGCACTGAAAGGTCAAAAGTTAACGCTAGCTAATGGTAAGCAACTCGATCCAGAAAGATTGATCACTCGTTATAGTCCTGTTCCCCAACTACAATCAGTTGCGGCAGTACAATATAATTTAATCATGCCGAAGTTGGACAAAGAAAACCAAGAAAAATGTAAGCAGTCAGGTTACAGCGTGACGATTTTCCAACACGGTGTAACATCAAATAAAGAGCAATTTGTTTATTCGAATCCAAGCTTACCTGACAAAATTATTGGTAATCAATGTCGAGCTATTTTTGCTATTGATTTACCTCTTCATGGTACTCGAGGTGTCGGTGGTAAGAACGCTTCAGAAGATCCAAAGATGTTTCTAAACTTTATAGATCTTGCTGTAGCTAGAGATAATTTACGTCAAAGTGTTATTGATGTTGTTAACTTGCGTGCAATCATAGGCAAAGTAATAACAGACTCTGATCCTAGTGAATTAGGGGAACAACTGTCAGCATTATCTCTTAATAATGGTGTAAGTTTTGCTGGTCACTCTCTTGGCGCTATTACCGGTGTTGATGTCGCAGACATCGCGAACAGAACTATATTTAATGACCAGTATAATAAAACGTTATTTAATATTGATACCGTTGCACTCGCAAACCCAGGTGCTGAGATACCATACTTACTACTAAACTCGCCAAGTTTTAGTGATCTCATTAAAGGTGGAATAGTTGACGCGACTAACCCATCATTCTCTAAACAATGTGGTAACACAAATCTTGCATTGTGTTTTAAGAGCTATATTGCACAGCTAAATACAAGTAAAGATTCAGGGAACTCACTGGCCCAAATAACACTCGATACTTTAAATGACAATTTTAATAAGTTTGCCTATGCCGCGCAAACCGTCATGGACCCAGCAGATCCAATAAATCACGCTTCATTTATTCCAAAAACAACCGCTGTTTTATTAGAAGAAATGAAAAATGATATGGTGATTCCAAATAAATCAACACAAGGCACGGATCCAATTTATTCACCATTTACAGGAACTACGCCACTTCTAAAACCACTACAATTGACTCAAACACTCAAGTCTGTAACAGGGTCACCTCTGAAAACAGCGGTGAGATTTGAGGGTGGATATCACAGTTCAGTGCTTACACCTCTGAATCCATCCGAGCTATCACAGCCCGCAACAGAACAAAGTATTGCTGCAACAAATGAAATGCAGAGTGTTATCGCCTCATTTATTAATAGTAAAGGAACATCGCTTACTATTAATAATGGCAGTGTTATTACTTCATTTTATGATTAATAGATAACAAAGAGACAATAGCCGAGTAAGCAATTCTTACTCGGTTTACTCATTTCGCATGTACTGCATTAAACTGCTTTTTTCATTTAAAATATTTGAAAAACAATCTACAAACTTACGTCCAATTATCTTTCCTTCTCGATAATCCATTTCTAAATCATCTTTACTACTCAATAGGGCTCGGCTCTTCAATGACTTTTCAGGCGCTATTTGGATAACTTGTAACCCATCGGGTGGATTCACTAAAAAATCATTCATATCTTGGTGAGTTTTGTAATATTGAAGTAACATTTCAATTACGTCGGAATTATTACTCTGCCTCGCTAATTTTAATAAACGTTCAATATTCATATGTGATAGCCAACTTTTATTACCAAAAATAGGCAGCTTCAATGCCTCTTTACTTTTACTATCCAAATATGAAAGTTCTTTCTGTATATCATCTTTATCTTTAATATCGATAGTGTCGTTACGGTATTGTTCTCGCCACTGTTCAAAACGGTGACTTAATTCATGATGAACCGTTTTAATTTTATCTACCGATTCATTAAGGCTAAGCTTATTAATATAATAGGGTAAGTAAGTTTCAACACTTTCACGCCAGTCATCAAAGATCCCCTTATCGGCATGATTGTCATGATCAAGAGGCTCAGTTCGAATCACAATAACCAGATCAGCCCCTCGACGCCATGCTTCTTTAGCCGGTATCGCAGCGCTCACACCACCATCAACCCATTCCAGCTCATTCATATTAACAGGTAAATTGTATAAAACAGGAATAGCACAACTCGCACGCAAAACTTCATACCAATCATCTTGGTACATCGGCATATAAATATCTTCAAGGGTATCTTTACGTGTTGCGCAGGCGAATGCCTGTCGATGTTGTAGGGTTCTTTTCGCGGTATGAAAGTCGAGGGCTAATTCGCCAGTGGGAGAAACGACTTGCAGCGCCCAATCAAGGTTCATTGGCTGTTGTTTGCTTAAGTACTTATACAAGCTAAAAAATTTATCTGTTGTCGTATAGTTTTGAATAAACTGATAGCCGAAACGTGGCTGACGGCTAATAAATGAAGATAAATTGAGAGCACCTGCAGATGTGCCTATATACAAAGCAAAAGGATCAAACTCGTGTGCTAAGAAACTGTCTAAAACACCAGCCGAAAAAATACCTCGCTGTCCCCCACCCTGAACAACTAATGCTATTTTCTTATTATGTGCATCAAAAAGCTGTGATGAAAAATGTGATATCGATTCTTCATCAAAAGCACTCAAACTAAACGGCAGATAATTCATTTCTCCCCCAAAGGTTAGAAAACACTCTGACGTAATATACGTATTTAATTTAAGAGTTGGAATCGCTTATAAAAAACAAGTTAAAGAAATTAAAGCTCTATCTTATCTTTTTAACTTGCCATTGTATTACGCTAATAAGGCTACTGCTGCGTAACTAAAGATTGTCGTTAGCGTCATTGTTGCTGTAACTACAGCAAGTTTCAAATTACTATCCATACTTCGCCCCTTAAAATCTTTCAAATGTAACATTTTGTTAACCATAGTATAGTTATGTTACAGCTTTGTTATCAATTAAATTGTACAGAATTTAAGATAATTATCACATTAATATCAATACTGTATATTGCATTAAATTTTCCACTGTCATCACGGACTATCGTTTGATGACATGGTAGAAGTGAGCGCATTATTTTCTTGGGTTGGAACGCCATTGAAATCATTACATTTTGCTTTCAACAAGTGTTAGCAGGGACATCAAATGAAACTTGCGACAGCACTGCTTATTATGGTTTTAGTGCTAACAGCGGAATTTGCAAAGTGATTAACGCCGCCTATCGATATCAAACAGTCGTTAGATAGCTATAATGAAAAAGCAGAAATTAGTTGCAGTAACATGCAAATAGCCCTTTAAAATATTGCTCTTATTTTCACACCTTCCTATAAAATAAGAGCAATTATCAACGTAGTGCGGTGGCATTTCATCCCAATTTCCATTGAATAAATAAATCTATTATCAAATAAACAACAAAATACTGTATTTCGATTTAATAACATCCATCGCTATTATAAAATTAATCTATATTTAAACTTTATTTTTATTCCTTACGTTAACCATTATCACAGTAATGAATAATTGAAGAAAAGGATGCTTAAAATGAAACCGATTTATATTGGTTTAGTTACCGTAGTTGCCAGTTTTAATACCGTTGCAAAACCGGTGGATTGGACACCAGGTATCAGTGGTGATATCTCGCTCTTGGCTGCATACACTAAAACAAATTCACAGTTTGATTCTGATAATGCCACCACCTCAAATTTGAATTCATCAGGTGATGATCAAGGTCACACACGTATCGCCCCACTTGGTACACTTTCATATACTTTCAGCAATGCTAAACAGCAATTATTTTTTGGTACTGATCGTTCTGATGTCGCTTTAGGGCGTTTCCATACTGAGCTTGGCTTTCGCCAACAACTTCAAGGAAACGGCACTGTTTCGTTAAGTTACATTCCTGGATTATTAGAATTAAAAACATGGCAAAACCCCTATTTAACAGGGGAGCCACGTGTAAAAACAGGAAGTAATGTAAAAGCGGTACGTGCGCAGTGGGACAATATTGCTGGCTCTATGTACTCATTAGATACTGCATATGGTCGTTATGAAGTAGATCAAGAAAAAAGTGGAGAAGGCTTAGCTATCGATCAAAATCTACTAGATAGAAACGCAAAACTCTTTTTTGTAGAAGGAAGCCACCTACTTCCACTGAGTCGAACACAAATGCTTCGTACCGCATTAAACTACAGTGGTATTGATGCTGACGGTAAAGCAATGTCTGCCGATATTTTTGGGGGTTCAGCCACTTTTATTCAAATCTTCCAGCGTTCAAGCCTAGCTTTTACTTTAAGTTATAAGAAAGCTTTGTTTGATGCAGAAAACCCTATTTTTGATAAGAAACAAGAAGAAGACCGTTTAGGTGCCTTCCTAGCTTATGAATACAAACAACCATTTGGTTGGAAGAATTGGGGCGTTGTTTCATTAGTGGGCTACAACACCACACAATCAAATATCAACTTCTATGATGCAGATACTATGCTTGTTAGCTTAGGTATGAACTACACCTTCTAACAACAATAAATGCCATCCCTTCTTCATTGTAAGCGATGAAAATTATGGCTCTGTTATGATACAGAGCCATAAATTTTACGAGACATAACACTACTTTTCTATTAGATTAACAGCACTTTACCAAAGTTAAAGAAACGTTACTGAGTATTATGGCTGTTAATAATCGCACTGCCGATGCATCACAAGAATCTCTGCATCGAATTTTTACAGTACCGGAAGCCCCAGATTCAACACTGGGTATGATAGAAAAAGAGCTATCAGAAAACTTAAATGAATTTCTGCGTACTCACATTGCTGCAACAGAAAAACCACTACTCGAAATAGAGAAAGACTTCTCCGATCCAGCAATCCCTGAAATACCGAGCTTTGTCTCCGAGCATACCCAATTTCTATTAAATAAGCTGGTTTCGCAATCAGTCCACACCTCAGCGCCAAGCTTTATCGGTCACATGACTTCTGCCCTGCCTTACTTCATGATGCCGCTCTCTAAAATCATGATCGCGCTGAATCAAAATCTCGTAAAAATCGAAACCTCTAAAGCTTTCACTCCTCTTGAGCGACAAGTTTTAGGGATGCTTCATAAGCTCATCTTCAATGAAAATGAAAGCTTCTATCAGCAATGGATGCATAGTGCTGACCATTCCTTAGGTGCTTTTTGTTCTGGTGGTACGATTGCTAATATCACAGCATTATGGGTAGCAAGAAATACAGTCCTAAAACCTGACGGGGATTTTAAAGGTATTGCCCAAGAAGGATTATTTCGTGCGATGAAGCACTACGGTTATGATGATTTAGCGATCTTAGTGTCTGAACGTGGCCATTACTCGTTAAAGAAATCAGCAGATGTATTAGGCATTGGTCGAGATAGCCTCATTTCAATTAAAACTGATGATGATAACCGTATCAACATCGACCACCTACAGTCGACGTTAGCTGATCTGAAACAGCGTAACATTAAACCCTTCGCCATTATTGGTATTGCAGGCACAACAGAAACAGGCAATGTTGATCCTTTAGATCAATTAGCAGATATTGCCACTGAGCACGATTGTCATTTCCATGTTGATGCAGCTTGGGGTGGCGCGACATTAATGTCTAATAAGTACCGTCATTTATTGAAAGGGATTGAACGCGCCGACTCTATTACAATCGACGCTCATAAGCAGTTGTATATTCCTATGGGTGCGGGCATGGTGATCTTTAAAAACCCAGAGCTCATGACGGCAATTGAACATCATGCTGAATATATTTTGCGTAAAGGATCGAAAGATTTAGGTAGTCACACCTTAGAGGGGTCACGAAGCGGTATGGCTATGTTGCTATACGCTAGCATGAATATAATTAGTCGCCCTGGCTATGAATTGTTGATTAACAATAGTATTGAAAATGCACGTTATTTTGCTGATTTAATTAAACAACAAATAGATTTTGAGTTAGTTACTGAGCCTGAGCTTTGCTTGCTGACTTACCGTTATGTTCCGGAAGCGACGCAAGAAGCATTGTTAATCGCTACAGATGAAGAGCGCGAAACATTACTGGAGTTACTTAATGACTTAACCAAGTTCATCCAAAAACGTCAGCGTGAATCCGGTAAATCATTTGTATCTCGTACCCGCATTACACCGGAAAAATGGCAGCATAAGATAACAACTGTGTTCCGTGTCGTATTAGCAAACCCACTCACGACAGAGACCATCTTACAAAACGTGCTAAGCGAACAACGT
Organism: Photobacterium sp. GB-1; assembly: GCF_003026165.1. Taxonomy (NCBI): domain Bacteria; kingdom Pseudomonadati; phylum Pseudomonadota; class Gammaproteobacteria; order Vibrionales; family Vibrionaceae; genus Photobacterium; species Photobacterium sp. GB-1. The sequence continues at coordinate 12,343 of NZ_PYOB01000014.1, forward strand.
CAATTAGCAAAAGAAAGTACCATTAGTCTGCCAAAAATAGAAAACTTAACCGCAGAAATAATGAGAAAAAAGACCGCAAATCGATATAAATAAGCTGTTTATCTATATTATTTTTTTTATTATTTAGTGTTAACGCCCAGTTTTACTGGGCTTTTTGCATTTTATAACCATTAACAATCAAAAAATTCTATGTCTATCTTATGAATAATCTGCAAATCAACTATGAACAGCACATTATTGTAGTATGAATAGCTTCAATAATTGGCCAAATATCTACTTTCATCTATCGCATAGTGTTTCTTATTTCTAAGATAAGTATTCATTGCTCTATTTTGAGCACTGTTCAATAAATTGCCTTATTCACATTCTGTCATTATTTTTTTGTGTTGTTAACGATATGATCTCAATGTTGTTCTTTATTCTCATTACTAATGTTAATGAAAAGTTTGAATAAATGTATGCATTTGAGAATGGTTAACAATTACAGTTTTTGGTTAAAAAACAAGCAAAAAGACACCTCTTCATTGATTGATTTATATCAAGAAATTAGCTCATTTTTTTCTAGAAAAAAGGCCATATCACCGAATGATATGGCCTTTTTATTTCAAAATGTTTCACTGCAATATGCAATTTTTGATATCAGTTATATCTAGTATTGAAGGAAATTAATCCCCTGCAAACATATATCCTTCACCGTGAACGGTAACAAAAATCTGTGGGTTCTTTGGATCTAGCTCCATTTTAGAGCGCATACGACGAATTAAAACATCGATGGTTCTGTCGTTTGGCGCTTCTACTCGATGGCTTAACATGTTCAAAATTCGTTCACGGCTTAGCACCACATTTGGGTGTGAAGAGAAAGCAACTAATAGCTCATATTCAGCTTTAGTTAGCTTCACTGGAAGACCATTATGAGTCAGCGCTCGTTTGTTAATATCGAACTGCCATTCGCCAAAACGAATGATGTTATCTTCTTGCATTTCGACCAAGGTTTCGTCACGTGCTTTTTCCACTAAGGTTATGCGCCACAACAAGTTTTTTACTCGAACAAGGAGTTCGCGAAGCTCAAAAGGCTTAGTGACATAGTCATCTGCACCCATCTCTAAACCCACAATTCGATCGATACTATCAGTACGTCCTGTGACCAAAATAATACCCACTTCAGAGCGACTACGAAGCTCACGTGTAAGCATCAAACCATCTTCGCCAGGAAGGTTAATATCAAGCATGACGAGGTCGATTTTTTCAGTCGCCATGATCTCTCGCATCTGTGCGCCACTATCCGCTTGGCTAACCTTATATCCTTCATTCTCAAAATACCCGACCAGCTTAGTACGGGTAACAATTTCATCTTCCACAACAAGTACGTGATGAGTCATGTTTGTCTCTTTTAGTTTTTTAGGTGTTCTTACGAAACGTTAGCACAAACCGTAGTTATTCACAATTTGTCATAAACATGAGTTTGCTATTCATTCGTACCGTTAACCTTATTCACATCGTGGACATAAGATTACCCCATAAAATTTATAACGTCACCGTAGCTTACGGTGGGCATTCATTCTTAAATGGAATCATTCAACATGAAAAAACTTTGGCAGATGTTGACAAAACCAAGTAGCAAGTATTCGATTCTTGCTCTTGTATTTGTTGGTATTGTTATCACCCTTGTTGGTATCTTTGCTGCACATAAAGGTTTTGAGCACGCATCAACCAATGAATTCTGTATCGGTTGTCATACCATGCAGCAAAACTTCGATGAGTATAAAGAATCTGTTCACTTTAAAAACGCTTCTGGTGTTCGTGCTGATTGTGTTGACTGTCACCAACCTAAAGATTTAGTTGGTATGGTTCAAACTAAGCTGATGGCATCAAAAGACGTATATAACCAATTTATTACTAAAAAGATTGATACGCCTGAAAAGTTTGAAGAGCACCGTTTAGAATTAGCTCAAATGGTATGGGATCGAATGAAAAAGCAAAATTCGAGTACCTGTAAGAGCTGTCACAATTACTCTGCAATGGATCACGCTAAACAATCACCTGAAGCTGCTGCTGCAATGACAGACGCTGCTGCAAAAGACATGAACTGTATCGAGTGTCACAAAGGTATTGCACACGAACTACCAAACATGGCTGGCGGCTTCCAGAAAGACTTCCAAGGCCTACAAGCAGAAGCAGCTGCACAAGGTGCAACCGCTGACAAGCTTTACTCTCTTGGTGAGAAAGATATGTTCGCCACTGACGATGCTAACGCTAAATCAGAAGGTAAATTACTACCAGCGTCTGAAGTAACGGTACTTGAACGTAAAGGCGACATGCTAAAAGTTGAAGTAAACGGCTGGCTAGAGAAAGCGGGTAAAGGTCGCGTTATGACAGAATACATGGGTAAGCGCGTATTTAAAGCGACTATCCGTGGTGACATTAAAGCTAACGAGAAAATTATTAAGGAAGAAACTGATCCAGCAACTGACATCGTATGGCAGAACGTAACAGTACAAGCATGGATTACTAAAGCTGACATGATCGATAGCATCCAGCCTATCTGGAACTATGCAGAAGAAATGTACGGCTCTACTTGTAACGCTTGTCACGCGGCGCCAGCACCAGGCCATTTTACTGCAAATGGCTGGATCGCAAGTCTGAAAGCCATGAGCTCTTACTACCGTCTGTCTAAGACAGAAGAACGTACGCTACTGAAATATCTTCAGAACCACGGTAGCGATACAGGCGGTGCAGGTGCGCACTAATCCTGCAGCCTAATAACAAATAAATGATAGGCGGGTGATATCACTATCCCCGCCCCATCGATAAAAATTAAAGTTTAAGGATTCTCCAACATATGGCGACTCAAACTCATAAAACTGGCATCTCACGCCGCCGCTTCCTATCTGGCCTTGCAATGGCAAGTGCTGCATCGGTTGTAGGTCCTAGCCTTCTTGCTCCTCGTAAAGCAATGGCTGCAGAAGAAGCAAAAGCAGCGTTTTCTGGCGAAGTGTTATCTGGCTCTCACTGGGGTGCATTCCGCGCTAAAGTTGTTGACGGTGTTTGGACTGAAACAACGCCATTTGAAAAAGACAAGAACCCAACAGATATGATCCAGGCGGTACGTGAAGTGGTTTATAACCCTGCACGTGTTAAATACCCAATGGTACGTATTGATTGGCTAAAGCAAGGCTACAAGTCAGATACAACACAGCGTGGTAATAACCGCTTTGTACGTGTGCCATGGTCTCAAGCGTTAGACTTCTTCTACCATGAGATGGAGCGTGTTCAGAACAACTTCGGTCCAAGTGCACTGTACTCTGGTCACACAGGCTGGCAATCAGTGGGTAAACTGCATAACGCAGGTACCATGATGAAGCGTGGTGTTGGCCTTCACGGTACCAGCCTAGGTAAGATGGGTGACTACTCAACAGGTGCTGCTCAGGTAATTCTTCCTTACGTTGCTGGCGCAATGGAAGTTTACGAGCAACAAACATCATGGCCACTAGTACTTGAGCACACTGACACTATCGTTATTTGGGCATCTGACCCAATTAAAAACCTGCAAGTGGGTTGGTTAGTACCAGACCACAGCCCATACCAGTACTATGATCAACTTGCAGAGAAAGTGAAGAATAAAGAAATCAAAGTGATCTACGTCGATCCTGTGGTTTCTAGCACTCAAAAAGTGGTTGGTGGTGAGCAGATCCGTGTTAACCCACAGACTGATGTTCCATTAATGCTTGCTATTGCACATACGCTATACACTGAAAACTTATACAACAAAGACTTCATTGCTGATTACACAACTGGCCTTGATAAGTTCATGCCTTACGTTCTTGGTAAGACTGACGGTGTTGTTAAGAACCCTGAGTGGGCTGAAAAGATCTGTGGTATCAAAGCTGATGATATCCGTGCTCTTGCGCGCACAATGGCAAGTGGCCGTACGCAAATCATCGGTGGCTGGTGTCTACAACGTATGCAGCACGGCGAACAGTACGCGTGGATGCTCGTTGTACTTGCAGCAATGCTAGGTCAAATCGGTTTACCTGGTGGTGGTTTCGGTTTCGGATGGCACTACAATGATGCAGGTTCAATCACCTCGAATGGTCCACTAATGTCAGGCTTTAGTGGTGTTACAGGTGTTGCTCCAATTCATAACGGTTCATTTAACGGTTACTCTACTTTCATTCCAGTTGCTCGCTTTGTTGATTGTATCGACAACCCAGGCAAGACCATTAACTACAATGGTCAGAAGATTAAGTACCCTATTATGAAGATGGCGATCTTCAGTGGTAACAACCCATTTGGTCACCACCAAGATCGTAATAAGATGATCAAGGCTTGGACTAAGTTAGAAACTGTTGTATCGATTGAGCACCAGTGGACAGCAACTTGTCGTTTTGCAGATATCGTATTACCTGCAACAACAACTTACGAGCGTAACGATATCGAACAGTACGGTAACCACTCTAACGCAGGTATTATTGCCCTTCGTAAGATTGTTGAGCCAATGTACGAATCGAAAGATGACTTTGAGATTTTCCGTGAGCTATGTTCTCGCTTTAACCGCGAAGAAGCATTCACTGGCGGTAAGACGCAAATGGAAATCATTGAAGAGATCTACAACGGTGCGCGTCTGCAAGGCCGTGGTCTAGGCGTTCGTATGCCTAACTTCAAGAAGTTCTGGGAAGGTGAAGGTTTCATCGAGTTCCCTGCGGGTAAAGAGTGGGTTCGCCACGAATCATTCCGTAAAGAACCTGACCTTGAGCCACTAGGTACGTCTTCAGGTATGATCGAAATCTACTGTAAGACTATCGCAGATATGGGTTACAAAGACTGTCAAGGTCACCCAATGTGGTTTGAAAAGACTGAACGTAGCCACGGTGGTCCTCGCTCTGATCGCTTCCCGATCAACATGCAGAGTACGCACCCGAAAGATCGTCTACACTCACAGCTATGTTCGTCAACGGATTTCCGTGCGACTTACGCTGTTGCTGAGCGTGAGCCTATCTTCATGAACACTGAAGATGCTGCTGCTCGTGGTATCAAATCTGGCGATATCGTACGTGTATACAACGACCGTGGTCAGGTATTAGCAGGTGCTGTTGTAACAGATGATTACCTACCAGGTGTTTGTCGTCTACAAGAAGGCGCATGGTACAGCCCATTAGAGGGCGGTAAAGTAGGTACTATCTGTACTTACGGTGATCCAAACGTATTAACAGAAGACATCGGTACTTCTAGCCTAGCGCAAGCAACATCTGCAGCTGCTGCCCTAGTTCAGATCGAGAAGTACACAGGTGTTGTTCCTGCAGTAACAGGCTTTAACGGTCCTATCTATGAAGAAGGTATCGACCCACTGTTCCCTGCTATGGATAAGTAATTTTACTTAGCTAGTTGATTAAAATAAGGCGATGAACGAAAATTCATCGCCTTTATTTCACCTTTTTAAAATAGATTCCAATATAATGTCTTAAGTTATATTTGAATGTGTTTTATCTGTCTGGAGTGACAATGCAAGAATTTATTGCTTTCAACGAACAACGTGCAGAGATCTACTGGTGGATGTCATCACTTTTCGCTCGCGAACTCACTGATGCAGATCTACATGAATACCACGGTGGTGAAATGTACACATTCCTTTCAGGCTTAGGCATGACCGAGGAATTAAAAGCCCCCGTTGAAGCTTTTCGCGAAGTAATTAATCAATCAAACACACGTCCTGATGAACAACTTGAGCTAGCGGCAGATTTCTGTGGTTTATTCTTAAGTACACCAAAAACAGGCGCGCTACCTTACGCATCTATGTATGTAGGTACTTCTGGTTTACTTAACGATAAGCCAGCACAAGATATGAATGTACTAATGAATGATTACGCGATTGCACAGCGTAAAGAATTCAATGAGCCTGCCGATCACCTTGCGGTTGAATTGGATTTCATGGGTAACCTTATCATCATGGCAAACCAGCAAGAAACTGAAGAAAAGCGTGAAGAGCTAATGCAAGCACAGCTTTCTTTTATTAACACTATGCTGCTTAACTGGTTACCACTGTTTGTGAAAGAGTGTCAAAAACGAGATCAATTTGGCTTCTATGCTGCAGCGGCTAATTTATTATTGGCATTCTGTAAACTTGATGCGGCTTTCCTTGCCGGTGAATAATCAAGCAACATGTTAATAATTAAACCTCAGTATCGACTGAGGTTTTTTCTATCTGCATTTCAAATACACAAAAAATACTAAATACTTCTAATTTTCTATTTTTTCCTCTCTCGGTTAAATATTATTTATTTTTTATCCGAAAATTAAGTTGCATATTCAAGCATATTATTCGCATTTGAAATCAATACCACTTATTACGTTGATATTTTTAATCTTTAAATTTCAAAATCTTAAGCTCACGATTGATACCGCGAATTAATGAAAAGAATTCTCATTAAGAATATCAATGAGTTATTTATGCATCCCGCCATTTTTGATTTTTTATATTGTCATACAAAAATAAAAAATCTGATATAGATCAATCATCTCTCATCATTACAAGCATAAGATCTATAAGCTATTCCCTTAGCGTATAAGTATTCATAATAAACAAGGTTGATAGATGGACTCGCATGCAGCCCTTTTCGAGCTAGGCAAGAAGCGTCTTGCAGAGTTACGAGCAATGAAACCTCTTCGTGAGGAATCATTCAAAGATAAATTAGAACAAAATGGCATTACCCGTCGTGACTTCATGATTTGGAGTGCCACTATTACATCCCTACTGGCTTTACCTTTACCGTTTAGCACCATGGTTGCAGAAGCTGCAGAGCTTTCCGATCGCGTGCCTCTTATCTGGTTAAGTCTTGCAGAATGTACTGGCTGTTCTGAATCACTAACACGTACAACCACGCCAGATATTAGTACCCTTTTATTTGAACATGTTTCTCTTGAATACCAAGAAGTATTAATGGCAGCGGCTGGTCAACAAGCTGAAGAAAACCTCGAAAACGCAATGAAAGCGTACAAAGGCAAATACCTATTAGCAGCAGAAGGCGCGGTTCCTACTGCTAATAACGGTATTTATCTTACGCTTGGCAGCAAAGCTGAAACCGGTATGTCACTGATAAAGCGTGTGGCTAACGATGCAGCAGCCGTTATTTGTGTGGGTACTTGTTCTTCTTTCGGTGGTGTACAGGCAGCTCGTCCTAACCCAACGGGTGCGAAAAGCGTAGGTGCCGTGATTGATCGTCCAGTGATTAACGTTGCAGGTTGCCCACCAAACCCAGCCAACATCACGGGTACATTGATGTACTACATTATGTTTGGTCGTCTTCCTGCTCTTGATATGTTTAACCGTCCTAAGTGGGCATATGGCGCACGTGTGCATGATAACTGTGAGCGTCGTGGCCACTTTGATGCCGGTGAATTTGTCACTGAATTTGGTGATGACAACGCAAAGCAAGGGTACTGCTTATTTAAAATGGGTTGTAAAGGTCCATACACGTACAACAACTGCCCTACTGAGCGTTTCAACGCGCACACAAGTTGGCCTGTTCTTGCCGGTCATGGCTGTATTGGATGTTCTGAACCAGATTTTTGGGATGAAATGGCGTATTTCGAAAAACCATTAAGCCGTCAACCTTTACATGGTTTAGATGCCACTGCCGATACCATTGGCGCTGTGACATTAGGCGTTACTGCTATAGGTATTGGTGCTCACGCAGTGAGTAGTATTTTTGCAAAGAAAGTCGAGGAATAATTCATGAGCAAGCGTGTCGTAATCGATCCCATTACTCGTATCGAAGGCCACTTACGCATCGAAGTTGAACTTGATGCTAACAATGTTATTGAAAAAGCTTATGCCTCTTCTACCCTGTTCCGTGGTTTAGAGATCATCATGAAAGGCCGTACACCTTATGATGTAGGCCTATTAATGCAGCGTATTTGTGGTGTATGTACATCATCACACTACCTATGTGGCACATTAGCGGTTGAAAATGCCATTAATGCCCAAGTGCCTATTAACGCGAAATACATTCGTAGCTTGATTTTAACGTCACTTGAAATGCACGACCACATTGTTCATTTCTACCTACTACACGGCCTTGACTGGGTGGATGTGGTTTCTGCATTAAGTGCCGATCCTGCAAAAGCGGCACAAGAAGCAATGAAGTGGTCAAAAATACCAATGGCCGCGGGTGAAGGTGAACTACGCGCAGTACAAGAAAAAGTACAAGGCTTAGTAAACACAGGTAAGTTAGGCCCATTTGCTAACGCATACTGGGGCAACAAAACATATGCATTTACACCAGAGCAAAACCTAATTGGTTTATCTCACTACCTTAAAGCACTTGAAGTTCAACGTATTGGCGCTGAAATGATGGCAATTTGGGGTGGCAAAAACCCGCACCCACAATCTATTGTTGTTGGTGGTGTAACTTGTGTTCGTGACATGTTAGATCCTGCTCGCCTACAAGAGTTTAAACAAAAGTTTGTTCATGTCGCTGAATTTATTGAACGCGCCTACCAAGCGGACATTTTGATGGCGGCAGCGGCATTTGGCAAAGAGCCAAGTGTATTAGGCGGCTGTAACGTTAGCACTTTCATGTGTAGTGAATCTATTCAACTAAACGAAGAAGATCAGCTATTTACTGGCGGTGTTATTCGCAATAAAGATCTAACCAAAGCAGAAAAGGTTGACCTTAGCCTGATTGCTGAAGACGTGACCCACTCATGGTACAACGCTGATAAACCACAGCACCCATTTGATGGTACAACGATTCCTGAGCACACTCCGTTTATTGAACGTGACACCTTAGAAGGTAAACGTCCAACGATTAACGAAGCCGGTAAATATTCTTGGGTTAAATCGCCACGCTATAACGGCGAGCCTGTTGAAGTAGGCCCACTAGCGACTATTGCTGTGAACTACGCAAAAGGTAATCCATACGTTGTACCAGTTGTTAACGAGTTCTTAAAAACAACAGGATTACCTGCTGGTGCGCTATTTACAACATTGGGTCGTACAGCAGCACGTATGCTTCATACCTTGATCATTGCACGTAATGGTTTAACTACCTTTGAATCTATGGTCGCCAACCTAAATTCAGATCAAACTACGTACATTGAACCAACCATTGATCCTAAAAAAGAATACAAAGGTGTAGGTGTGATTGAAGCGCCTCGTGGTTTATTAAGTCACTGGTTACGTATTAAAGACGGTTTAGTTGAAAACTATCAAGCGGTTGTTCCTACCACATGGAACGCAAGCCCAATTGATGGCAACGGCAAAATTGCACCTTATGAAGCTTCTTTAGTCGGCTTAAAGTTAGAAGATCCAACTAAGCCTCTTGAAGTTCTTCGTGTGATCCACTCATTTGACCCATGCATGGCGTGTTCAGTACACGTGATGGATTACAAAGGCCAATCTTTGAGTGAATTCCGTATTCCAGCACAAGCAGTGTAAGGAAGGAATTTATGTCAACAGATACAGTGTTGTACAAACGATCCTATGTTTTCTCTTTTATTATACGTCTATGTCACTGGCTCCGTGCTTTTGCCATATTTGGTTTGGTGATCACAGGCTTTTATATTGCTTGGCCATTTTTGGTTGCGCCAGATAACACCAACGTATTAGAGCAAGGCTGGGTACGTTTTGTCCATGAAGTACTGGGGTTTGTCCTTATCGCTGTCACGTTAATTCGTGCTTATTTGTTCTTCTTTAGCCGCAGTAATGTTGAAAGACGTTCAGTAAAAGATGCTGTAAGTCCGAATAGCTGGGTAAAACAAATCAAAGCCTATTTTTGGGTTGGACAACCACCCCATCATGGTGCTTACGGCCCGTTACAGTTAGTGGTTTATGCGGGTATTTCTATCGCCGCTATTTTCATGTGTGTAACAGGTTTAACCTTGTATGCCAACGTGTATCACCTCGGTATGGGAGGTCTATTCTGGCAGCCAGCTGAGTGGGTAACCTATGCGATGGGCGGATTAGCTAACGTTCGTGAATGGCACCACATTGTAACTTGGGCGTTCATCGTGTTTGTCTTAATTCACGTTTACATGGTGATTTGGACAGGTATTCGATTCCGCAATGGCTCCGCTGACGCCATTATGTCGGGTTTTGATTACCACCCAGTGCACATTAAAGATAAGAACAAGGGTAGCGACCCTGTTCAGCATCAAACTCACCAAACAAACACTGACCATAAAGGCCACTAGCACTAATGAAGATATTGCTACTTGGTATTGGCAATGTCTTGTACGCCGACGAAGGAGTCGGCGTACATTTCGTCAATTACCTCACCGAAAACTACCGCTTTTCACACCCAGAACATCAGATTGATCTCGTGGATGGCGGTACCCTTGCGCATAGTTTGATCCCAACCTTAACCCAATACGATCACCTTATTGTGATTGATACCGTTAATGCTGCTGGTGTAGATGCTGGCGAAGTGTACTTTTTCGATTTTGATAAAGCACCACCTGAGATCGACTGGCAAGGCAGTGCCCATGAAGTAGAAATGCTGCAAACATTGATCATGATGGAATTGGTCGGCGATCGCCCTAAAACATTCGTATTAGGTGTTACCCCTACTGTACTCGAGCCGATGCATTTAGGACTAACACCTAAAATTTATGCTGCTATTCCTACCATGGAATCAGCCATTCTGAATCATTTAACGGATCTGGGCATTAGCTGCGAACGTGTGAACAATATTGAGATTAATAGCTTGATCCCAACCGCTTATAAACGAGGAGTAGAGGCATGAAATTAATTCAATTTTCTTTTAAATGCTCACGCCAAGTGCCGTTTTATGCGCAATTATGTAATGACTATTTAGCCAATGAGCCTTATGAAATTACCGTTGGTTTTGTTAAAAATCGTTATCTAATTGAAGCGGTCGGTGAACAAGCACAACTTGAAGCATTAGCTGAAAAAATTGCCAATGATTTCCTGCTTTCCATTTGGTTAGTTGAATCTAAAGTGGAAGAAATCATCCATCGTGAAGGCAGTGTTGTTCCTCTGGTTAATACTCAACACCACTTACCTTTTTGCCAACATTGCGAACCATTGTTAGGCGATAACCAATCGCCACAATTTGGTGAGCTAGCATTACCTTGTGCATGTTGTCATGGTGAGCAGCGTTTACATCAAGCAATTAGCACCAACCAAGTAAAAGTTTGGGCTAATGATATTCTTTCCAATGGCAATGTGTTATTTACCTTAACCACAGAGCAAGGTAAACATCAGGTATTCCAACTCAGTACAACACCGGTTTTAACCTCATCGCAGGAACGCCCACAAATTCTGATCTGTAACCCTAATAATGTACCTTCGCATTTCTTTACTCCATCAGAGCACGTACTCGCGTTATCAAGCCTTGAGAAACCGCGCGTGACTGTACAACCCAGAACACAGCATCGACAGTTACAAGCCCCCTTGTATGATTTGTGTTTTAGCTATAATCGCGTACTCACAGTACTTACTGAAATTTTACGTCAACAAGGCGTTGATTTCGTATTTATTGATACCAACCATTGGCAACCCTTAATTACATGGATTGAAAAAGGTTGGAGCCAAGTCGATAGCGATCCTGAACTTGATCTTCCTGTATCAATCAAAGCACTTGAACCTTTACACGATCAAGCCTGTATCAATGGTTTAAATGCCTATTGGCATAAACGTCGTATTCATTTCGATTATAAGATAAATCATCCAAACGATGTCCCCTCTCATGCGCTGCCTATTTGTGCGCTGCATGGCGGTAATATTGAATCAGGAAATGGACGAAATACCGCGGTTATTTATTTTGGTCGATACGCCGCAGGTGAGATTGTTTGCCAAGATAAATTTACCCGTACAGATAGCTTTTTAGTTTTACCTAGCTTGCCACAAACAGGTCATGAAATTATTCGCCTAATGGCAGCAGGAGAACAAGCAGCGATTCTTGCCAAATTTAAAGAATCGCTACCTTATAGCTATCAAGCCCTAAGCCAAATTAACCTTGCTGATAGTCATAATCAGCTATCAGGTTTATTTGCTGTTGCTGCCACCATTCTTGGCTTATCAACATCGAGTACTAATAGTATTCAATACTTAAACGATGCACTGATCGCTAAAGCATTACAAAATAGTGGTCAAAAAGGTCATCGTGTTGATTATTCATTAGATATGGTGAATGGCAAACGCACGATTGAATGGGCAAAAACACTGGGCAGCCTAATGAGTTTTTGCTTAGTTGTTGATGATTCAGAGCTTGATAAACTTGCTTTTGGTATCATGGATTCACTGGCTGACTATATTGCTAACTGGCTAGAGCGTATAGATGAAACCACGGGGTTAAATGCTGTTGTTTTAGCTGGCAGTGATTTTGCCAATGAAGTGTTGACTGAACGCCTATCACTCCGTGTGGGTAAAAACTTTGCAATTACTGTTAACCGTCAATTAGAACTCGATGGTAGCAACCTAAGTGCTGGCGCGTTATACCTAAAAATGCGTCGACGTTAATTCAATTAAAGCTCTATTTAGCTTTCGATAAATAGAGCTTTAATGGTCAATTCACATAACAACGTTCTCATTAATACATGAGTTATTAATTCGTGCTTATTCTTGCTATGTGAGAACATAACATTGCAAATGATTATCATTAATGCTTAATAGCCAATTTTTTGACGCCCTGTAAAGAAAAATGAATATATGCAATAGATATAACATAATATGTTAGGCATATAGCCACTAAGATCTCAATCTGAATATCGTGTTATTCAAATTATCTTCAGAATGTTCTAGATTAACTTCATACCTAGCCGGTAATTAGGCCCCTTGCCTAAAAATAATCTGAATTCATTGATTATTAAGCCTCATTCTCAAATGAGGCTTTTTTTATTCCCTTTTAAACTACACGGTTGTCTTTCATAAAAAATCTTATTCCGCTGCAAACGTGTAACACATAAACAAGCTGTGGGGATCCGGTAAATAATCAGCAAACGGTTCACAATATTCAAAACCAAACTTTTCATATAAACGACAGGCTGACTCAAAAAAATTATGTGAGCCTGTCTCTAAGCTAATGGTCTTAAACCCCCTATTATTGGCTTCAATTAAAACATGTTCTAAGAGCCTTGCTCCCACTCCTTGGTTTCGCGCATCAATCTTCGTCCGCATTGATTTCAGCTCAGCACTTTCAGCATTTAGACGTTTAATTGCAACACAACCAAGCAACATATCTTGCTTCCAACAGGTATAAAACGTCACATCCTCAGCCTGAAGTGCATCTAAATCTAACGCATGAACACTATCAGCAGGCGATGTTGCATACATATCTTCTAAATGCTCCATCAACAACTGAATGACTTGTGGGTGTGTTAAGTCACCAATTTTAATATCCATTTAAAATTCCTTTTACCATAATCTGAGCTGCTAACTACATACCTTGAAAACACGAGTTATAACATGATCGTACTAGGTAAACATTGACTTACCTATTATTTATAAAATGGCACCATAACGAAGTGTAAAATCCTTCCTCAATTTCTCACTCGATTTCTTTTCTAAGAATGTAAGCACTCTCTAGATTTGTAACTATTCTCAATAAAGTATGTATCAAAACTGAAACAATCGGCATTCTAAATAAATTGCACTAGAGATAAAACGCTTCAACATTTTTTTCACCTTTCAGCGTTTATAACTTACGGTGAATAACGACGTGGAGAAAGAAGGAAATCATTCCGCTATTTACATCGGTTTGGTTTGTAACCCTTCGAAATAAACAATGAATATGATTAAGCAAAAACTTTTTGGTGGCATGCCTTATGCCACCTTTACTTTCCTACTCGCGCTGTATTTTACAGCCATAGTTAACTTACCTGTATATAAAGCACTGATCGGAATATTTAGTCAGCTTGAAACCGTTAAACTTGGTTTTGTAATCACGATCCCGCTTTTCTTTCTTGCCTGCTTAAACTTTCTTTTTTCATTATTTAGCTGGCCAAAGATAAGCAAGCCGTTCTTTATTATCTTGCTGATTTTATCAAGTATGGTGAGTTATGCTGGGTTCAATTATGGCGTCATGTTTGACTACGGTATGATTGCCAACATCATAGAAACTGACAGCAGTGAAGCCAGCTCTTATCTCAGCTTATACTCTGCGATGTGGACACTTCTAATGGGTGTCATACCCGCACTGCTCATCTATAAACTGCCAATCAAGCCAATAACAAACCCTATTACATTTATTACAGCCAAGCTTGTATCAATGCTAATTTCATTAGTGGTAGTTGGATTAATTGCAGCCGTCTATTATCAGGATTATGCTTCGGTTGGACGTAATAATAGCTATCTGAAAAAAGTGATTATTCCCACTCAGTTTATCTACAGCACCATTAAATACGTAAAAAACACCTATTTCACCACCCCACAGCCTTATAAACAAATAGGTTTGGATGCAAAGCAAAGCGACGCTGCCTTAGCTCAAGCACATACAAAGCCAACACTGATGATCATGGTTGTAGGTGAAACGGCCCGTGCACAAAATTACGAATTGAATGGCTATCACCGTAACACCACACCCTATACTCGTGAGCTTGATATGATCTCTTTTCAAGACGTAACAGCATGTGGCACAGCAACGGCAGTATCGGTGCCTTGCATGTTTGCCAATATGAACCGAGACAACTTCGAACGCTCGCAAGCGGATAACCAAGATAATCTCCTTGATATCATGCAGCGTGCTAACGTTTCTCAGCTATGGAAAGAGAACGATGGTGGTGATAAATCAGTGGCGAAAAATATTACTAAAATCGAGATAGATCGTTCCCGTAAAGATGAGATGTGTAACGGCTCTACCTGTTATGACATGGCATTGCTTGAAAACATTGATAAGGATATCGCAGATCTAAACGGTAATCGCATGATCACGCTTCATTTAATTGGTAGTCATGGCCCCACGTACTATCAACGTTACCCATCAAATAAAGCGATATTCCAGCCTGATTGCCCACGAGCTGATATTGAAAACTGCAGCCAAGAGCAAATCATCAACAGCTACGATAATACGATTTTATATACTGACTATGTGATCAGCCAAATGATCGAGAAACTACAACAACTGAATGAGCAATATAATACTGCGCTGGTTTATATCTCAGATCATGGCGAGTCTCTCGGTGAAAACGGCACTTATTTGCACGGTATTCCTTATCGGTTTGCCCCCGAATACCAAACCAAAGTACCGTTAATGGTGTGGATGTCGCCAAGTTTTCAACAAACGAAAAATATTGACTATACCTGTTTAAAACAAGCAGCTAGCAAAACGGGCACCTACTCTCACGATAATATCTTTCATTCCATGCTGGGCGTGATGGATGTCAGTACCGAAGAGTATCAAGCAGAATTAGATATTTTCAGTCAATGCCGTGATAAATTTGCAACTGAAGTCGCGAAATATAACAATTAAGCATCATCAATCTAACGAATAAAAGAAAAGAGAATAACGAACCTAACAACCTATTCTCTTTTCTCGTTACTTAGCGTGCTGATCAACCATCGAACTTAAATATAATGAAATTATTACTCATTGAAGATCACCAAGATATAGCCAATATCATCTTCGACTTTTTTGAAATTAAAAGTTATACCCTTGATTACGCTAACAATGGCATCCAAGGATACGAACTGGCAAAGCAACATCATTATGATTTGATCATACTTGATGTCATGCTGCCACGTATGGACGGCTACATGGTATGTCAACAATTGCGTAAAGATGGCATCGATACTCCTATACTCATGCTTACAGCCCGAGATACTCGTGAAGATACATTAGAAGGTTTTGCAACGGGTGCTGACGATTACTTAATTAAGCCTTTTGATTTAGAGATCCTTGAAGCAAGGATTACCGCTTTAACCCGTCGCCGTAAAGGAAACACAGCGGCACAAATACTGCAATTTGGTGATTTATTCCTTGATCTCAAAACTCACATTGCTACCCGTGAAAACAGACAAATATCACTAAACCCTACTCTATTTACTATTTTGAAATTAATGCTGTTACGAGCACCAGATACCCTCACAAAACAAGAATTAATTAATACCTTATGGGGCGATGATGAACCTGAAAACAATGTACTACGTAGCCACATCTATCAATTAAGAACTCAAATAGACAAAGGCTTTAATCATAGCTATATCAAAACCATCCCTAAAGTGGGCTACCAGCTCATCAAACAGATTAAAGAAGATAAGCAACAATGAAAAAACTACGCTCTGCACGCGAAATAACGTTTTTCTATTTTGCTGTTGTCGCTATAGCCATGATCACCATCCACTTCGCTTTAGTTGAGTCAACAGTGGATGATCTCGAATTATTAAATGCACAAAATGCCCTAGAACACAAAACTGAAGATATTATAAATAAGCAACAAAACTCACCTTCAGAATTACAGTACATAACTCGCACCAGCCAAAGTTATGTGGGTTTAGCCAATGTTCCTAAGCACTTTGATATTGATAAAGATCTCCCCTATAACGAGGCGATCGAAGTATACCAACCCAATGGATACGCAACAGACTATTTTGTAATGAAACGTTTAATGACCAATAGTAACGGTCATCATACTGATCTCTACACTTTTTACTTTGATGAAATCTATGAGCTTAGTGAAGATCAGATCTTTAAAGAGAATATCGAGCAAGCCGTAATTTCAGTCATACTTTTAATTATCACCTTGACGATTATGCTGCTAATTTCACGCCGCCTAAACCATCCTTTATCGGTTCTCACCCATCAATTGCGACATCGCTCTGCCAATGATTTAAGCCCAATAGTCATCCCGCAAGGTGTTAAAACACAAGAGTTAACCATGCTTGTTGATAGTTTAAACCAGTACCAAGATCGTATTAAGCAATCCATCGAACGGGAGAGAGCATTTAATCGATATGCAAGTCATGAACTTCGCACACCACTCATGGTGATAAAGGGGTCAACCTCTTTATTAGCGCATTCTTTGGCCCCTGAGTTTATTGAAAAGCAACGGGATCGTTTATCTAGAGCCTGTGATGAAATGAATGACTTCGTTACAACGTTACTTTCTCTTACTCGTGAGGAAAATCTAGATGAGCTACAAAGCCGTGAGTTAACCAAAGACGAATTAGAAGAAATAGTACAAAGTCACTTACATTTGTTAAAGAATAAGCCCGTCGAATACCGTATTGAATTAAGCCACTCTATTGACATTAAAATTCCTAAAACCAGTTTAAAAATCCTAGTAGGAAATTTACTCAAAAACGCATTTTCTTGCACCGAGACAGGTTCAGTCGTGATTCATGTTACCCCATTACATATATCGGTTATTGATACAGGGATTGGATTAGAGAAAAAGCCAAGAGGTGTGGAAGGATATGGATTGGGATTACTCATATCCCGTGATATATGCCATAAATACGGTTATGAATTCGAGCTTCTGAACAACCCATACGGTGGTTGTACCGCTCAAATAAGCATTCAGCCTACTCAGTAGTTTCACAGTATCAACAATAAAAAAGGCAGCCACTGTATTCGACAGCGCTGCCTTTATCTTATTCATAGGATTGTTGCTTTATTCCAACTCAAGTTGCATCAGTAACAAATCTTCGCCATCAATAACCTGTGTGCGATTACTCTGGCAATGGCTGCAAATAATACTGCGCTCGTTATGCGTGGTTTCTTGCCCACACTCGAAACATGATAATACTAAGGGTTGGATCTGCATTTCAAATATTGCGTCATGACAAACCCCTTCTAACTTAAAGGTTTGAAAGGCTGTTTCTAATAACGCTGGTTCAACACCGCTTAAAATACCGACTTTTATAGCAACACGAGTCACTTTGGTCGCGTCATTATCTTCGGCATGTTGTTCGCATTGTTCAATTAAAGCGCCAACAATGGAATATTCATGCATTAACAAATCCTCGGAAGTAACTCACCTTGTGGTAAATCAAGGTAACGACGGCTACCCCATCCGCTAGTTAGGATTACACGACCTGCATAATCATCACTGACTTCACCAATAATGGCAGCATCACCACACGCAGCAAATGCGCTTAATACTTCTAATGCTTTTTCTGCTTGTTCTTGTGGTAGTGCGATAATAAATGTTCCTTCGTTTGCAAGATCAAACGGTTCAAAACCGTATAACTCACAAAGCCCACGTACTTCTTCACTTACAGGCACATCATCTTCAACCACATTGATACCAATGTCAGACGCTTGCGCCCATTCGTTAAGTACTGCAGATAAACCACCACGTGTAGCATCACGCATTGCATGAATATCAAGATCTGCGGCAATTAACGCCTCAACCGCTGGCCATAAGGTATTGCAATCACTAATAAGTTCAGATTCTAGCGTTAGCCCTTCACGTGCCATTAAAATAGCGGCGCCATGACGACCAATATCACGAGAAACAATGATTGCATCACCTTGTTTTAGGTTACGTACCGAAATGCCAGATTTAGTAATAGTGCCAACACCTGTGGTATTGATAAACAAACCATCCGCACACCCTTTAGGCACAACTTTAGTATCGCCGCACACGATTTTAGCGCCAGAAATACTGAGCTCATTTGCCATGCTATCAACAATGGTCTTTAGATTAGCAACATCAAAGCCTTCTTCGATGATCACACTGCAACTCAAATACTGAGGTTTTGCGCCCATCATCGCAAGGTCGTTCACCGTACCTGCAATGGCTAATTTACCGATATTGCCACCAGCAAAAAACAATGGCGAAACCGTAAAGGAATCGGTAGTAAAAGCCGTGTTACCTTCCAGTGTTAAAACCGCAGCATCTTCTTCATTACGAAGGATATCGTTATCAAACGCTTTAAAGAATAAGCCTTTGATCAGCTTATTCATTTCCTGACCACCGCCACCATGACTTAATTGAATCGACTTGGTTGTAGATAAGGTTGTTAAATCAATATCAGTCATTATTAAACGCCTCGGTAACGGAAATAAGCATTACATGCACCTTCAGAGCTCACCATACAGCTACCTAATGGTGTTTGCGGTGTACAACCACGTCCAAAGACTTTGCAATCTTGAGGTTTCGCTAAGCCGCGAAGAATATCACCACATTGACATGCTTTATGATCATCAATCGGTGTCATGGGTAAGCAATCCGCAAAACGTATTTCAGCATCACGGTGTTGATAAGCAGCATTTAATTTCAACGCAGAATTAGCAATAGGTCCTAAACCACGCCAGCGAAAACTATCGCGCACATCAAAACAACGTTTTACGGCTTGTTGAGCAACCGTATTACCCTCTTCTGTTACTGCACGCGTATATTGCACGTCGAGTTCAGGTTCACCCGCGATTTTTTGTTTAGTGATACGTAGAATAGATTCCATCACATCAACAGGTTCAAAACCTGCAACGACTACGGGAGTATTGTATTTCTCAACCAACGGACGATAAATCTTCGCCCCTTCAATCACACTCACATGTGACGGGCCAATAAACGCATTCACTTTTACCGCTGGATCAGCCATTACCGCATCAACAGCAGGCGGCACTAAAACATGGTTAATGTGAAAGTAGAGATTATTGATTTGGCGTTGCTCTGCAAGCTCAACTAAAACGGCGGTCATAGGCGTTGAGGTTTCAAAACCAATGGCAAAGAAAACCACCTCTTTATCCGGGTTTTCTGTCGCAATGGTTAAGCAATCAAGCGGATCGTAAATAGGTCGAATATCACAACCCTTAGCACGATATTGCGCCAAACTACCTTTTGAACCCGGAACGCGGATCATATCGCCAAGGGTAACTAAAATAACATTGGGTTGGCATGCCAGTGCAGCGGCATGATCAATACGTTCTTTGGGCATAACGCAAACAGGACAACCAGGGCCATGAATAAAATCAATATTCTCAGGTAGTAACTGCTTTAAACCATACTTCATGATGGTATGTGTATGGCCGCCACACACTTCCATCACTTTTAAAGGCTCAGGTAATTGTGGCGCTATGGCTTTTATCTGCTCGGCTAAACTCAGTACAGTATCAGCATCACGAAAGCCTTGATATAACTGTTTTAAGTCAAAACTCATAATGCTAATGGCCCTGCTTCAGCCAACAGTAAACGGTACATTTCTAAACTTTCTTGGGCATCTTTATCATCAATTTTGCTCATCACAAAACCAATATGGATTAATACATAATCCCCTAACGCCAAGGGCTCAGTTAATAAATGACAGCTTACTGTTCGCTTAACTCCCATGGTATCAACCGTGACACTATTTTCTTCAGGATGTAACTCAACCACCTGTGAAGGAATAGATAAACACATGATAATTATCCTTCAATCAGATTGTTGTTAATCCATGATACAAGTGGTTGGAAGCTTTCAGGATCTTTGGTTGATAATGAAATAACTTCAACATTAGGATTAAGTTTTTGTAGTTGCGCTTTTGCTTCTTCAATACTGAAATCAAAATACGGCAATAAATCACACTTAGTAATAAGAACGACATCAGCGCGGCGGAACATCACTGGGTATTTTTCAATTTTATCATCGCCTTCTGGTACTGAGACCAATACGATATTTTTATGCGTGCCCACATCGTAACTCGCAGGGCAAACAAGATTACCGACGTTTTCAACGAAACAAATATCAAGATCATCTAATTCAATATGATGAAGCGCGGAATGCACCATGAACGCATCAAGATGGCAGGCCGAACCCGTTTGAATTTGGTAGGCATTAATCCCTTGCGCTTTTAATCGATCAGCATCGCGTGATGTTTCTAAGTCACCTTCAACAACGGCATATTTCAGCGGCGTATACTGATGTAGATGTTCTAATAAGGTCGTTTTACCGCTGCCAGGGCTACTCATTAAATTAAATGCAGTCACATTCTTAGCATTAAAATGCGCACGATTATGTGCCGCTTCTACATCATTTTTATCCAGTATTTTGTGAATTACCGATAAGGTTTTTTTATCATTAAGCTGAGGGTTTGCTTGTAATTGGTGATGATGGTGATGATCACCACCAGCGAGTGAACAACCGCAATCTTGACACATAGGAGCTCCAACCGACATCAGTTTACCGACTCAACGAGATAAAGAGGTAAACCTTAAAAGACTAAAAGGTATAAAGTGGTCATTTAATATGCAATAACCAAAAATTTAGCCTCAATTATCTATGCTATAAAAGAATATTGCAATTGTATGACGATTTATTTGCGTAGAACTATGATTTACGATATTAGTAATAAAAGTTAATACGCAGGCAATGCGAACAATTGTCAGACTATATTCAGGCTTACTGACTATCATCTGACAATACAAATTGAAACGCATCGTATATTAGCGATATCAACATAATTAAAGAGAAAGTCATATGCATACTAAAGCATCAAGCTTAAAATCAAAGCTACTAAAAGCAGCTGTTCCTCTAGCACTTGCATGCGTATTTACCGCAGCTCCTGCTATGGCTAAAGAGGCTACCGTTGTTCCAGCTGCTGCTCCTCAGATTACAGCTCAACAGCAAAATATCGCTAACCGTATTGGTGTGATTCAACAAGAGCTTGCGGGTATCCGTAATCAGACTCTTCAATCTCACCCTGAATTGGTGAAAGAGCTAAAAGCTTACGAAACAGCTTTTAATAACAAAGTAAAAGAAAAAGGTTACAACCCAGAGAAGCTAATCAAACGCGCTCAAGAAATTCAACTTGAAGCACGTAAAGACGATTTATCTAATGCGAAGCGTACTGAGCTTATCAAAGAGTTTACTAACATTCGTATGGAATTAGCGAAACAGCAGCAATCTATCCTGTCTGATCCTGCAATTAGCAAGCAAGACAAACAAGTACAAAAAGATGTACTTACAGCTATGAAAAAGCAAGATCCTAAAGCAGAGAAACTGCTTACTGAACTAGATAGCTTAGTGAAACAATTCAAAAAAAGTTAATTCCTTTTATTAACTTTTAGAAAAAAGGATAGCACTATCGCTATCCTTTTTTATAAACAAAATTTGCTATCAGCACTACTCGGCGTCAATCACCTCAAAAAAAAGAGCAGCCATATTAGCTACTCTTTCTTCTTAACTTAATGTTTCATTAAATGGCTAAGCTTATAAACACATTGGCTTATTTTCGCTTAGCATTCTCATGCCTTTAATAATTTTAAATAGCCAATAAAGTACAGCAACGATAGCAATGGCAGCGCCAACAAATGGTAGAACATTTAACACACTATTCATTACATCGTGAAGCATTGAACCTTGCACCCAATAATCAGCACCGGCAACCATACCCGTTGTTGTTGCCGCTGTTACACCCAATACCACAAAAAATGTAAAGAATAAAAAGAAGCTACGGATAATGGAGTAATAGTGGCTATATGTAAGCTCGTCAGTACCTTTGTTTAATTGGTACCCTGCATAAATGATTGCCACAATACCAGAGGTAAGCAGTGTAAACGGAGTAAGAAAGCTTGCTATATACGCAAACCAAACGCCTTTTTTATTATCCTGTGTCATAACGTTAATCCATATCTGCAATAAAGGTAATGATTTAGCTCTAATTATCACAGGTATTTCAGCGACTTCAAGTTTCGCTGCAAATTAGAATGATCAGGATCAAAACAGGCTGTTTACACTTCGCTAAAGTCTGCTATAACACCCTAAACAAACAAATGCCTGTACATTTCAGCACAGGCATTTATAAGAGAATAGTTTGAAATACTATAGCTTTTCTTCGGCTGACTCGATCTCACTCCCGTCTTTAACACGACGGTGACCTTCTTGTAGATGAACAAAATCTACTAAATCATCGCCACTGACTTGGAATGCCTGGCCAAACCCTTTAACAAATAAACCTTGAGTCGGTGCTAAGCGGAACAATGAAAAATCTTCTAACCCACTTAAGCCTTCTACAATTTCACCAAAACGCGTTTGCAGTGCAGCAATTCCTTGATGCCAACGATCTGATTTTCGTTCAATCACACTCACATCAGCTTCAAACGTTAGACGCTTGCGGGCGTAAAGCACTTTAGATGCAGATTCGTCTTCAATCATCATTAAAGAGACTTGCGGGTTTTCAAGTAGATTTCTGGCATGTTTAGCAATTTGGCTAATTAATACGTAATAACCATCATCAAGCAAAGCGAACGGTGCATAGCTCACATTGGGTTTACCGTTCGCATCTACCGTTGCTAATTGTAGCGTTTGGCATGCTTCGCGGAATTCTTTAATCTCAGGACCAAGGCGATTTTGCAAACGTTCCTGTTTTACTTCACTCATGATATTTCTTCCTCAATTTGACTAGCTTTTCTTTGGCCTAGTTCTTCGACTAGATTTATTTAATTTGTTTTAACAACTTAAATTTCTCAATTTGCTCTGGGAACAAGTTACGATGTTTATCTCTACCTAAATAGACTTTAAATACACACTCGCCTGTTACGGCAAAAAAACCGATGAAGTAACTTTCCTTCCCCATAAAAGGTTTACTGACGAGCGCAACGTCCGAGACATGATCTAAACGTAAGTGACCATGTAACTCGCCCTCTTTACCCATTAGATTATAATATCCACGCGCTTCTTTGCCTTTTGGGAACGCCGCTTTTACTTCAAAGATAGAGCCCATTGAATGCACAATCGTAGTAACAGGTCCCCATTCAGGTAACGACTCTACGATTGTTTTCGCTAAATGGCCGGGCAATAAACACACCATTTCATCAGGGTAAGACATGACAACCTCACCTTCTGTTACGGCTAATTGCTCTGCGATTGAAACAGCATGAAGTTTTGGGTTATCAGTTAATAAATCAGCGACTTTCAATTTCAATTCTTCACGAGTGTATTGCTCAAACACCTTGGTTTTCCTTCTCTTTAGATATTTTTCTATACAACCAGCTTCCATAGAAAAAAAACTATTTATTGCGTCCATAAATTCTATGCATTTTTACTTTAGCCTTTGTTACTTAAACGTTCTCAATTGAGCAAGTCTAAGTCTTACATCATCGGCTAACTGTGCTCATGATATTAACGATCAAATAATATTGCAAATGATAATTGATATTATTCGTATTTCATGGATAATGATGTTTATACTGGTTATAAACATTAGTGTTACATCTGAAAAACAACTCTAATCTATTGAATAAACGGAATTATATTAAGAAATACACCATGCAAAAAACCGCAATTAAACATTTAGTTCACATTCCTTCATCTGTTCAATAAGGCGTACATTGTGAATATAAAACGTTATCTCATTGCTGGCTGTGCCTCTATTCTCTTCCACAGTCTTATTGTGTCAGCAATGCCAGAGAAGAAGATCATTACAGTCCCTCTTGAAAAGTCGACGAGTGTGGCTGTCAACTTAGTATCACTACCTAATATAAAACCAGAAACCATCGTTGCACCTGCTACGGCTCAGCCTTCAGCAATCGTGACTCCTCAACCGGTTGTTAAAAACACACCAGCGCCAAAAACAACAATGAAAAAGTTGGTCAAAAAATCACAACCTGAAAAGAAAAAGAAAACAGTTAAAGCTCCGGTTCAACCCACGAAGAAAGCCCCAAAAAAAATAGAAAAGAAGCCAGTAGTAACGAAAAATATTCAGAAAAAAGTTGAGAAAAAAACAGCGACTAAAAACGTAACAAATGCCCAACGAAAAACTGAGAAATTTGAACTTAAACCAACAAATTCTAGCCAGCCTGTGTCATCACAACTGGCATTAAATAAGACAACTAAAGCTAAAAAAACAACCGTTGGAGCACATTCACCTCAATTGGTCTCAAAACCCACGTTTGCCACGAAACCTTCCGCTGTGAAGTATCCACAATTAGCAAAACGTCGTGGTATTGAAGGCACAGTCTTAGTTGAAGTACTGATTGCAAAAGATGGTCATCAAGTTAAACAAAAACTGGTTAAATCATCTGGTGCCAATGTACTTGATGATGCGGCACTTAAAGCGATTAAAAAGTGGCGCTTCTCACCCCATATTGTTGACGGCATTGCTATTGCACACCGTGTTCAAATTCCCGTTCGTTTCAAATTGGATTAAATCATGCCTTTTATTGATAACCTCAACCAGCAACTTGGCCTAATGGCGTGGCCTCTTATTATTTGTTCTGTGCTCACTGTTATGATTTTAACTGAGCGTCTTATTCAAGTTTTGTTATGTACCGGTGTAGGCAAAACAAAAGTTACAGCACTCCTTGCTCAACAAAACCGTCACGACGAACACGCACTAGATAATTTAACCGAGGAGCTAAAACAGCAACGCCCTTTGCTTTATAAAGGAATTGCGATGTTAATTGCGCATCGCCATTTCATTAAACCATTACGTGAAGATGCTGCCGCTATTTGGTTAATACAAAAACGCACTGAATTACGTTCAGGTTTACGCTTATTAAGTCTGATTGGTGTTATTAGTCCGTTACTTGGTTTACTCGGTACAGTGCTTGGCTTAATTGATATGTTTACCGGTATTTCCCATTCAACAGGCTCTGTGACTCCCAGCGATCTTGCTGACGGTCTTGGTCTTGCTATGCGAACAACAGCTGCTGGTTTGATCATCGCACTTCCTGCCATTACTGGTGCACAACTACTTGGGCTATGGGCTGATAATGTTACGGCTAAACTAGAACACAGTTTAAACCGTTGTAATCTTTGGCTTGAAGGAATGAATGTTGACGCTGAAAACGGGAAAACATCAGCCTGTGATACCTGCGAACAAAACCCTGCCGTTAATGGGACTGCATCATGATCAAAGCCAACAGTAGCGTTTTCCAAACTGAGGAAATGAATCCAGACCTGACTCCATTACTGGATATTATTTTTATTGTCATGGTGTTTTTACTGTTAACAGCCACAGTGAAAATTAAAGCCCTCGATGTCGATTTACCACAAACAGCAACCAAAACATTACAGACAACCCAAGCCGATCCTATTGCTATTAATTTAGTATCAGAAGCACCTTATTGGGCACTGCAAGGTAAAAATATCAATCAATGGGATGACTTCAAAACAGCCTTGTTACAAGAAGTGAAAACTAACCCAACGAAACCTGTTGTGATTGGTGCAGATAAAGCAGCCTCTGTTGAACAAATGCTCAAATTACTCGCCTTCTTGCAAGAAAATAATATCAAAGCGACTCAGCTACTTATGGAAGAATCAAACAATGCATAAACTCTCTCTATTAAAAACCTCTTTATTGACGCTGGTGTTAGGACTTAGTAGCTACGCGCAAGCAAGTACGGACTCAGCAACTGAGAAAAATAAAATCATCAGTGCTGGTGCTTCAGTTACTCAAATCATTAACGCCTTAGATGCTAATGATCAAGTCGTCGCCGTTGATCTAACAAGTAAAGGATTAGTGGAGAAATCAACCCCTAAAGTGGGTTATCACCGCCAGCTTTCAGCTGAGAACTTAATGTCTTTATCCCCGACTCACCTTGTTGGTTCTAATGAAATGGGGCCACAAAGTACACTTAACCTACTTGAGCAATCAGGTGTTGAAATTGATATTGTTAACTCAGGGGAAACCGTCAAAGATTTGCTTACACGTATTGATCAGATTGCTAAACTCACTGATCATCAAGATCGTGCTGAAAAGCTAAAACAAAAGCTTAATGTTCAGCTAGATAAAATTAATACTGCAACAGCCAATATTAAGACTCCTAAAAAAGTCTTGTTCTTAATGATCCATGATGGTCGCCCAATTAACATTGCAGGAAGTAATACTACTGCAGATAGCATCATTACACTTGCTGGTGCTAAAAACCCTGCTGCAACATCAATCAGTAACTACAAGCCTATTTCTGGTGAAGCGCTGGTTACCATGCAACCAGATATTATTTTGTTGAGCACACGTACAGCTAGCAAGATCAAAAACATGCAAGATCTTATTGCCCAAATGCCATTAATTGCCGCAACACCGGCTGCAACAAATAATGCATTACTCACAATAAAAAGTACTGCGCTCATTGGTGGTTTAGGACTCGAGAGTGTTAATGAAGCTTTAAAGCTTAATCAGGCTATTTATCCTTAAATTACGCCTCTATCTTCCCTATTTATTCGTGCGTAAGGTTGTTGTTACATGTATGCAAAACGCTTCTCAGCCCATCATATTTATATAATAAGTATCGCCTTACTTATTTTTACAGGGCTTTCTTCTATTGTTATAGGTCCTATGGCGATCAGTTATAAACAAAGTTTGTTAGCACTATTACCCGGTGATCATGAACTTGCTAAACATGTCAGCCTAGTGATCCATCAAATTCGTTTACCACGTACGCTTCTCTGTTTTGCTATCGGTGCAATTTTAGCTGTATGTGGCGCTGTACTACAGGGACTGTTTCGCAACCCGCTTGCAGATCCTGGGATCATCGGAATCACTGGCGGTGCAGGCTTAGGTGCTGCATTGGCCATTGTCTTATTTGCCCCTCTCACCGCATCATTCCCTCAGCTTTTAAACTTCGCTATTGTGCCTATTTTTGCCTTTATTGGCGGCGCAATCAGCACAGTTTTAGTTTATCGCTTAGGCACAGATAAAAACGGCACATCGGTGATGATCATGCTACTCGCTGGTGTCGCGATAACCGCAATTTCAGGCGCAGGGCTTGGGTTACTCAATTATGTTGCCGACGATCAAGCCTTACGTGATTTATCATTGTGGTCAATGGGTTCACTGGCTGGTGCAACATGGACAGGCATTATTCTCGCCTATTGCACATTCGGGTTACTCTTTACCTATTTTTATCGTCATACCAGTAATTTAAACGCGTTGTTATTAGGCGAAGCTGAAGCTCGACATATGGGGGTTAACACCCAAAAACTAAAACGTAATTTAATTATTACATGTGCTGCGGGAGTGGGTATGACTGTTGCCGTTTGTGGCCCGATTGGCTTTATTGGCTTGGTTATTCCTCATGTGGGGAGAATGCTAACTGGTCCAAATCATAGAACCTTATTGCCAATTTCGGCTTTACTTGGCGGATTAATCCTCTTGGTTGCCGATATGATTGCTCGAAGCGCATTCTCGCCTCAAGAACTGCCGGTTGGGATCATCACCGCCATGTTAGGCGCGCCTTTCTTTATCTATTTATTAGTTAATCAAAAGAGTCAGATGTCATGACGTTAAATCATTCAGAAAAGGTCGATTTTACAGCAAGTAGCGACAAAGTCTGTGTTATTCAGGCTCGCGACTTATCATTACAATTCGGTGATAAAGTCCTGCTAAATCATCTTGATATTGATATTCACGCAGGAGAAGTCACCGCATTACTTGGGCCAAACGGTGCAGGTAAAAGTACCCTGTTAAAAGTATTATGTGGTGAGATTACGCCAAAATCAGGCACGGTTTCTTTCTTTGATCAACCGCTTAATAATTGGGCTCGGGAAGAATTGGCATGTCACTTAGGTGTTCTTCCACAACATAGCGCATTATCGTTTGCCTTTACCGCGAAAGAAGTTGTCGAGCTAGGCGCAATTCCATTGCAGCTCACTTCGCCTGAACTGAAAGATGCAACAGCATCAAGCATGCAATACGTTGATATTAACAATTTAGCTAAACGTCTCTACCCCACCTTATCGGGGGGTGAAAAACAGCGTGTACACCTTGCCCGGGTTTTAACACAACTCAGTAAAGCCGGTGATAAATGTATCTTGATGTTAGATGAACCCACCTCAGCACTCGATCTCGCCCACCAGCACCACACCTTACAAATTGCCCAAAATATGGCTATACAAGGCGCCGCTGTAATTGTGGTATTGCACGATTTAAACCTTGCAGCCCAATACACTGATCGGATGATTTTCCTTAACGAAGGAGAAATAAAAGCCGACGGAACGCCAACACAAGTTCTTACTCCTGAAGTAATAGATACCTTATATGGTTGGCCTGTCAGTGTTCATACTCATCCAAGTGGTGATTTTCCTTATCTTTTATCAGCCAATCATTCTGTTTTTTAACGTTTTATCTATTAATGACTAGATATACACAATAAATTGAAGCTATTAGCATGACAAACATCGAGTTTTTACGGTTAATGATCAATTAATTCAATCAAGTTGAATAGAAAGATTGCACAACGCAAAACACACAGTAAAATGTGATCGCAAGCGATTACATGTGTAATTAGTGTAAAAATAGTTTCTATCTTCTAATGCCGCATTTTACTGCGGCTTTAGTTGTTTATGATCCATGATAATTGCAACACCCTATAATTCGGTATCAAATTGAATAATTAAGTAGCTAATAACTAAAGGATCTTCATCTCTGCGAGTGAACTCGTAAGCCATAGACTACGTAATTAATCAATTTGGTATCAAAAACCTTTGTCAGATCCTAATCTGACCATGATAAGAAGAATAAATATGGCAACCATTAAAGACGTTGCACGTATGGCAGGTGTATCAACTACTACAGTGTCGCACGTGATTAATAAAACACGCTTTGTTGCAGAAGCAACGCAACAAAAAGTTTTGGCTGCAGTAGATGAACTTAACTACGCCCCAAGTGCAGTAGCGCGAAGCTTAAAATGTAATACAACACGTACTATCGGCATGTTAGTCACTAAATCGACTAACCCATTTTTTGCCGAAGTTGTGCATGGTGTTGAAGAATATTGTTATGGTGCAGGCTACACGCTGATCTTATGTAACACCGAAGGTAACTTAGAAAAACAACGTGATTACTTACGTATGCTTTCTGAAAAGCGTGTTGATGGCCTATTGGTTATGTGCAGCGATCTGGATCAAATGTTGCTCGATTTACTTGAGCGTAAAAATGATCTTCCTATGGTTATCATGGACTGGGGCCCAGAAAGCCCACATACTGATAATATTCTAGATAACGCTGAAAACGGCGGTTATATTGCGACTAAGCACCTTATTGAAAATGGCCATAAGAAAATTGGCTGTTTATCTGGACAAGTTGATAAGTCTACTTGTCAAGAGCGCCTAAAGGGCTTCCGTAAAGCGATGAAAGAAGCAGATCTCACTGTTAATGCTAATTGGCTACTTGACGGTGACTTTGAGTGTGAGTCAGCCGTTGAAGCTGCTCATAAGTTTATCGCAATGGAAGATCGCCCTACTGCTATCTTCTGCTTTAACGACATTATGGCCATGGCTCTGATCAGTACCTTTGAACAGGCAGGTCTGCGTGTTCCTGATGATATCTCAATCATTGGCTACGATAACATTGACCTTGCGCCCTACTTTGCGCCACCGCTAACAACTATCCACCAGCCTAAACGTCGTTTAGGTAAAAAGGCCATCGAAATCTTGCTAGAGCGTGTGAAAGACAAGAATCATGAGCGTCAAACCTTTGAAATGACGCCTAAACTTGTTGAGAGAAAATCGGTTAAAGATCTCAACTAATAAAATTTATCTTTCTATGTTAAGGAAAAGCCGATAAGTTAACCTTGTTGGCTTTTTTTTTACTTATAAAAAACAATCATGAGTATTTATAATTATAAAGCTTATTAAAATAAGCTAAGAACAAATACCTGAACCAATATCACATTTTTGAGAGCTTAGATTTAATATTAAAAGTATTATTTAATATAACTTTATATAGTCACGAACTGGCAAATTAATTGAAAGATTAAGACGCAAAACCACCGGCCTAAAAATTATGTTAATAATTCAAGGTAGCGGGGTTACCGAAGGATTATTATTGAACCGACAATATTATGACACAAACTTAACAATATATTGACAGTATCAATGTGTAGATTAATTAATCTATTTCCTCGCTCTTAATGTTTAGGTGACACTCATATTTTTTCACCGAGTAGAAGCATGGATAAACCAATATTAAAAGATTCATTAAAATTATTTGACCATTTTGGTTCAATAAAATCACGGTCGATGTTTGGCGGTTTTGGCATTTTTTCTGGTGATACAATGTTTGCATTAGTTGTGAACGATAAACTTCACTTACGTGCAAATGCTGAAACTGAAAAGGAATTCAAACAAGCTGGCTTGGAACCCTATGTTTATAAAAAACGTGGCTTCCCTGTTGTAACCAAGCACTATGCAATACCCGATCAATGGTGGGATGAACCCACAAAGATTGTAGCTCAAGGTAGGTATTCACTGGATGCAGCAGAAAAAGACAAGCAAGAAAAGGAGAGTTGCGTACCTGACCGAATTAAAGATTTACCTAATCTACGATTATCAAATGAAAGAATGCTGAAAAAAGCAGGCATAAACACTATTGAACAACTTCTAGCAGTGGGCTCTCTTGGCGCATATAAAGCACTTCAAGAATCACAAACAAGTCCATTGAGTATTGAATTGCTTTGGGCATTGGAAGGCGCAATTAGCGGTCAACATTGGTCAGTTATTCCTGAGCAACGTCGAAATGAACTATTATCTGCCTTATCTTAAAAATATAAGTTGTCTTAAATATAAAATACTTAGGAATAAAAGAGCCCCATTCTTTTATTTCTAAGTATACCTTTCAAAAATAATTTCCGTATTATCCTTATCTTCCTTTATAAAATTCAATATTTATTTGGTTTAATTGCATAATAACAAACTTTTGCCATTAAATTAATTCCCTCCGTTTTGCACTCCTTGATTTATATAAATGATAATTATCTTTATTTATATTCCATGCCTAATTATTTGCTAATACGACCAATAACCCATCTTCTCACTAATAAATAACGTGGCGCTTTAAACTGTCTTATCTCCTGCTGATTTTTTCACCAACCAATTGAAGAAAAAGAAATATTTATCATTAAATGAAATACAATGTCTGTTGTTAAGGTCTACATGTTTACTACTGCTACTGACTAAGATCGTATAAGCCCTATGTTTAGGGTGTTTTTTAAGGAATAACATGCGCATTTCGATCAAAAAAATTGACTCTTTATGGGTAAAGCCTTTGCTATGGCTTCAAGCTCACCACTATGGTCAAGTATTAAACCCTGCAAAGCTATGGGGACGTAAACCAGTCTTATTTTGGTTAGTCGCAGGTTTTTTTGGTTTTCTCGACCGTAAGAAGTCACCGATTCAAGATGTCATGCGATCTTTGGTCTGTGTGCGTGTTTCACAATTAAACGATTGTGCCTTTTGTGTTGATGCCAATGGTATGAAGCTCGCCGAACGTTGTGATTCAGAAGATAAAATTAAAGCACTCGCCAACTGGCAACACTCTACGCTGTTTACAGTTCAAGAACGCGCTGTGTTGGCCTACACTGAAGCGATGACAATAACAGGCAAACGAGTGACAGATGAAATGCTTGTCGCGCTACAAGAATGGTATAGCAGTGATGATATTATTGAACTCACTGCTTTAGTTAGCTTTCAGAACTTGTCGGCGAAATTTAACACTGCGCTCGATGTGCCAGCACAAGGCTTTTGTTCTCTTCCTATTACGCCTAACGATATTGCTCAAGATAACGTGCAAGCATCAGATAAAAACATAACGAAAAAGGATCAGGCAAATGAATAAGAAAAAAACGCTATTGCTGCTGGTCATTGTCAGCCTTATTGCGTTATGGCTACATTTTGATCTAGGCCAATACCTTACCCTTGAGTTCATCAAGCAAGAGCAATTAGCCCTACAAGCAAAGATTGAAAGTCAACTTTTCACTGCTTACTTGTTTTTCTTTGTACTCTATATTGCCGTGACAGCCCTTTCCTTACCCGGCGCTGCCATTTTAACGTTGCTTGGAGCGGCATTATTTGGTTTTTGGCCTAGCCTTATTATTATTTCTTTTGCCAGCACAATAGGTGCAACATTGGCTTTTCTATCAAGCCGCTATATTTTGCAAGACTGGGTACAACAGCGGTTTGGACAACGCCTCGCGACCATTAATCAAGGGATTGAAAACGAAGGCGCATTTTATCTATTAACGCTGCGTTTAATCCCTGTAGTGCCGTTTTTTCTGATCAACTTACTAATGGGTTTAACCCCGATTAAAACTCGTACCTTCTTCTTTGTCAGTCAGCTTGGGATGCTGGCTGGAACTGCTATTTATGTGAATGCCGGTACCCAACTGAGTAACGTTAATAGTTTGAGCGAAATCATCTCATTTCCTGTATTGATATCTCTTGTATTACTCGGGATCTTCCCACTGCTCGCAAAAACAATTATTAGTTACATCAAAAGCCAAAAGGTTTATAGCGGTTGGAAAAAACCTACAGCATTTGATCAAAACCTAGTGGTGATTGGTGCGGGTGCAGGCGGTTTAGTCAGTTCCTATATCGCGGCAGCCGTAAAAGCAGAAGTCACATTAATTGAACGTCATAAAATGGGTGGCGATTGCTTAAACACAGGTTGTGTGCCATCTAAAGCCTTAATCCGTGTCGCTCATAGCGCTTATGAGCTGCAACAAGCAAAACAATTTGGTATTGAAGCTAAAATTGAAAAAATCGACTTTAAAGCCGTTATGACTCGTGTTCACAACGTTATCAAAGATATCGAACCGCATGATTCTATTGAACGTTACAGCAAGCTTGGTGTGAATTGTGTCCAAGGTGACGCGACGATTTTGTCGCCTTGGGAAGTAGAAGTTAACGGCAAAGTGATCACCACACGTAATATCATTATCGCAACAGGGGCTTCCCCATTGTTGCCCAATATTTCAGGCTTAAACACAGTCAATCCATTAACGTCCGATAACCTATGGCAACTAGATACTTTACCTAAAAAGTTATTGATTTTGGGTGGTGGTCCTATTGGTTGTGAATTAGCTCAAGCGTTTAATCGTCTTGGCGCATCTGTCATCTTAGTTGAAATGGCAGATCAGCTACTTAATCGTGAAGATAAAGATGCAGCCGATTTAATCTATCAAAAGCTAACTCATGAAGGTGTTAGAGTACTTCTTAAACACAAAGCCGTTAGTTTTGTAGAGAAAGGATCTGCGCAATATCACCACGTTAAGCTTGATGATCTTACGACAGAGCAAACGGTCGACGTTGAATTTGATCAGGTTATTGTGGCGCTAGGTCGTGTTGCTAATACCAAAGGTTTTGGTTTAGAGCGCCTAAAATTAGCAACAAATCCACAAGGGACTATCAAAGTTAACCACTACCTACAAACACAATATCCTAATATATACGCTGTGGGTGATGTGGCAGGCCCTTTCCAATTAACTCATGCAGCCGCGCATCAAGCATGGTATGCCTCAGTAAATAGTTTGTTTGGTACATTCAAAAAGTTTAAAGCTGATTACTCGGTATTGCCTGCCGTTACCTATACTGCGCCAGAGTTAGCTCGAGTTGGTCTCAATGAAAAAGAAGCTATTTCACAAAATATCAATTATCGAACATATACTTACCCTATATCCGATTTAGATCGTGCGATTGCCGACAATGCTGCCGAAGGTTTCGTTAAAGTCCTAACCCCACCCAATAGCGATAAGATTTTAGGGATCACAATTGTCGGCCATCATGGCGGTGAACTACTGGCAGAATTTACCTTAGCAATGCGCTACAAACTGGGACTGAATAAGATTTTATCGACGATTCACCCTTACCCCACCATGAGTGAAGCCACTAAATATACGGCTGGTGTATGGAAACAGGCCAATGCCCCACAAAAGTTATTGGCAATGGTTAAACGTTATCATCAATGGATGCGTAAATAGGTCATTCGATACAAGGAATTAAAAAGGACGAAACTCTGATGATGAAAAAAAATGTACTAAAAGCCTTGTCGAAAGGCATCGCGTTATCGTTAACAATTTCTAGCTTCGCTTACGCTGAAGAAACGAAAGCACCTGCAAATGAAAGTCAAAGCTGGCAACAAATTGAACAAAAAGCCAAAGGTCAAACGGTCTACTTCAATGCGTGGGGTGGCAGTCAAGAAATCAACGACTATTTAAAATGGGCCGATAAACAATTACAAAAAAGTTACGGTGTAACTCTGAAGCAAGTCAAAGTCACCGATATCGCTGAAACGACCCAGCGCCTACTGGCAGAAAAAACAGCGGGGAAAAACACCAACGGTGGGGTTGATTTAGTTTGGATTAATGGCGAAAACTTCCGTTCAATGAAGCAACATCACCTTTTGTATGGTCCTTTTACTCAACAGCTGCCCAATTGGAAATATGTTGATACTAAGCTACCGATTGATCAAGATTTCAGCGAGCCAACAGAAGGCTATGAAGCGCCTTGGGGCGTCGGTCAACTCGTCTTTATTTACGATACCAGTGTGCTTAAACAACCACCTCAAAGCTTTAAAGAGCTATTAGCATTAGCGCAAAAGAATCCTGGTAAGATCAGCTACCCTCGCCCACCAGAGTTTCATGGTAGCAGCTTTTTAAAAGCAGCATTGCTAGAGCTCACTGACGATAAAAAAGCACTCTATCAGCCGTTATCATTACCCGCAGAAAAAACGCTATTTGATAACGTGACAGCACCGCTTTGGCATTATTTAGATCAGCTTCATAAAGTGGCATGGCGTGGTGGTAAACAGTTCCCAGCGGGCACTGCAGAAACCGTACAACTGCTTGACGATCAGCAATTATTATTAGCTATCACTTTTAATCCTAACGCTGCCTCAGCTGCAATTGAGAACGGTAATTTAACTGAAAATGCGAAAACCTATGCCTTTAAGCAAGGGGCATTAACCAATATTCACTTTTTAGCGATACCATGGAATGCATCAGCAAAAGAAGGGGCACTGGTTGCGATAAACTTTTTAATGAGCCCAGAAGCACAAGCGCGTAAATCAGACACCAAGATTTGGGGCGATCCAACAGTGCTAAAAGCCCAAGCCTTTAGCCAATTAGCTGAACCTTATAAGAGCCAGTCTTTTGAGCTTTATCCATCTATTGCCGAACCCAACCCTACATGGCTAATGGCTATTGAGCATGAATGGCAAAAGCGTTACGGACACTAAACTTTGTTATGTTGCTCTAACTGTTATTAAAACAGCCAGCCCATCACTGTGCTCTGCTCTTTCATCAGCAAGTTCAATGGCACGCTGGCTGTTTTTATTAAGCTTCTTCTAATTCGATTTGCACGTTAGGCTCAAACTCTTTACTGATCATCCAACATGCTATCCATGCCGTAATAGGTGCAACAATAATCAACGATAAACTACCAATTAATGTTCGTGCAATTTCGGCTGCCACGACTTTCATGTTGATAATTTGCATCACATCGTTACCACGACTCGCAAACAACATAATCATTGTTAAAAAACTGCCTGAATAGGCTAACAATAAAGTGGTTGTCATCGTCCCGATCACCGCATTGCCAACTCGAAAACCTGATCTCAACAAATCCATTTGATTCATGTCTGGCGCATTGATTTTTAGCTCTTCCATCGTTGCTGCCATTTCCATCGCAACATCCATTGCCGCCCCACTCGCCCCAATTAAAATCGCTGCATACAGAATATCTAGCATGTTTAAATACATGCCTGTTTCAAACAATAAGGGCTGAGCTAAAGGTTGTGTCATTCCATCTAAATGAAGTAACTTGCCGACCAACACACACAGAATCATGGTGACAATTAATCCAATAATCGTGCCTGCCAATGCCGCCTTTCCTTTTGCTGTCCAACCGGCAACGGACAAAATGATCAAACTACACAGCATTAATAAACACACGGCGGTGACTAACAAAGGAGAATAACCCGCCATAAGCCCAGGGATCAGAAGCTCTACGATGATCACAATAGATCCAATGAACGACATTAACGCTTTGGCACCGACTTTTCGTGCATACAGTAACAAGCCTAAACTAAAGGCGATTGCTAAGCCGATTAATGCAGGAAGACGATAACGAGATATCACCCTTGTACGTGTGTGATCATTCTTCGCTATCGCCACTAAGACGCGATCGCCAACCTGATAATATTCATCATATTCCATCGCACCATTCATCAAATTGTAGGCAACGACTTTTTTATTATTACTCAGCGTTAAATCTAACGCCTGCTCTCCCAGACGATTACTACCAATAATGGTGACCTTGCTGTTATTAACCGCAGTTACTTCACCGACTTTATAGTCAGATCCTGTTACACCTTGACTAAACATTTCACAACACGTCACTAGAAGAACGATAAAGGCTAAAATCACACCGCGCATGTTTGTTTCCAACTGCTTTAAAAACCACGAAAAAAGGCTGTCCAAGACAGCCTTTACCTAAAAATTAATCCCTAACTACCAATTTTTACGTTCATTAATGTCGCTAATGTTTTCGCCACTTGGGTGTTATCTTCAAAATTGCCAAATTTCTCAGCACCGACACCAACTGCAGAAAGCGGTAACTGTGTCGCGGTATGCGCATAGCTTGTCCAGTAAACACCTGCTCGTTGTGAAGTGATGTGCGCTACAGCAATGGCTACTGGATCATACCCACCATAAGTCGCATCATTATGCGTGCTGTAACCATCAAAATCGGTGATATTTTTAGCACGAAGTTCGTCATCGATATCCATCGCATGATTTAGCGTTTGCTGCTCTTCCTTCGTCAGCAACTTCAAACCAAAATGTTCATCTATATGCTTCATGAAGGCTTTACGATCGCCGTTATAAACACCTTGAAGCTTATCTTCGATAGACTCATCAACATCTTTTAGCTTATCTAACTGTACAAAATAGTTCTCACCTAAGCCTAAGCCCATACCACCAGTTTCATGATCGCCCGCTACAATAATTAGTGTTTCATCTTTATGGTGCTCATAAAAATCAACAGCCGCTTTTACTGCTTGATCAAATGCGATGGTATCTTGAATCACCGTTGATACATCATTAGCATGTGCCGCGTGATCAATTCGACCACCTTCTACCAACATGAAGAAACCGTCAGGATCGTACTTCAATGTTTCGATGGCTTTTGACGTCATTTGTGCTAGAGATGGCGTACTAAGATCTTTCTTACGATCAATTTCATAAGGAAGGTGCGATGAGGCAAAAGAGGCGAAAACCTTTTGCGAGTTCGTTGGATGGAAGGCTAAGAAATCCGCCGAAGAATCAGCACCAATAAAAGTGTGGTAGCCTTTTTGTTTGAACCCATCAACAAGGTTCTTACCGTCTTTACGTTTACTGCCTTCACCATTAATAAAGTGACGAGAGCCACCACCGGCAAAGAAATCGACATTCGATGCTAGGTAATCATTGGCAATTTCGTTTTCGTTATCGCGACTAATGTTTTTAGCAACAAAAGTTGCTGGTGTCGCATGGGTCAAACGTGTAGTGGTAACAATACCTGTTGCCATCCCCTTATCTTTCGCAGCATCCAATGTTGAGCGTAACTTATGCCCTTTTGGATCCATTGCAATAACGCCATTATCCGTTTTTACTCCGGTCGCTAATGCTGTACCTGCTGCTGCAGAATCGGTTACTAAAGTATTGGCTGAATGGGTGGTAATAATGCCTGCTACAGGCATTGCATTAATGGCTAAACGTTGTGTCTGATCCCCATTTTGTTGCTGCAAGTAGTATTCACTGATCTGACGTTGGGCTGTCCCCATACCGTCACCAATCATAAAGAATACATATTTCGGCGCATCTGCTGCATGAGCACTTAAAGAAAGAAGTAAAGATGATGCAATTAAAGTGGGTTTTAAAATAGACATTGTTAACTCGCTGTTTTTATTGAATGCGAGCAAGCTACATTGCATTTATTAAACAATTCTTACAAAACACACTATATGCTTTATGGGTATTATCAATGGAATCAATATCACCTTATTAACGCATCCATTCATGATGAAGCTGCTCACTGTCGCCTAAATAATCGAGTAACCAACTGACAGCTGGGCTCAACGTTTCTGTATTCCATGCTAAACAACAGGGACTCATTGAAGGCTTCACCGCGAGCTCTTTTTCCACCAGCTCTCCTGATTCAATTTTACTGATCGCCATATGGCTAGGAACAACAGAAATGCCTAATCCAGCCTGTAAACATTGAAATGCACTGTGCCAACTTGGCACCATGATTCGACGTTGGTTATCCATTAGCCAAGTTGTTCGTTTAGGTAACGTTCGAGAGGTATCTTCTAAACAAATCGCAGGATATTGCGCTAATTCAGAAGGCTCTAACGGATGCGATGCCATTGCTAAAGGATGATCTGGCGATACCACAAACTTCCACGTTAAAACGCCCATATCACGATAATCAAAGCTGCCACCAATTGGCACTGCAGCAGTTGCGCCAATGGCAATATCAGCCCGCCCATCAGCTAAGGCATCCCATACCCCATTAAACACTTCCATTGTTAGGTGCAACTCTACATCTGGAAAATGTAAATAGAAATCTCGAACAAGGGTATTTACTCGACTTTGGCGAACCACAGTATCAAGCGCAACAGAGACATTTTCTGACCAACCATTCGCTACCCGTTGG
Source organism: Photobacterium sp. GB-1 (assembly GCF_003026165.1). Taxonomy (NCBI): domain Bacteria; kingdom Pseudomonadati; phylum Pseudomonadota; class Gammaproteobacteria; order Vibrionales; family Vibrionaceae; genus Photobacterium; species Photobacterium sp. GB-1. The sequence continues at coordinate 51,631 of NZ_PYOB01000014.1, forward strand.
GTTTGATATTTAATGGTATCCATCTGTTTAATAAGTTTGCGCGCTTCTTCGACGAAATACTCACCAGCGGGTGTCAATTTAACCTGCCGGTGCAATCGAACAAATAATTCGACAGCTAATCGCTCTTCTATTAATCGAACAGTATAACTAATCGCACTAGGGACCTTATGTAATTCTTCAGCCGCAGCAGAGAAGCTGCCACGACGGGCAACTACGTCAATAACTTGGAGATCGTTGTATGAAAACATATCAAATCAAATTTTTTGAAAGCAATGTTGAAATATTAGCGTTTCACAGCGATTTAAACCAGTATTACACTACACATATGTCATATAGATATAGTTATAATAAAAATGAATAAACAACACGCTAAACCATCAAAAATCACCCTATTTTGGTTCGCTTGCTTAAGCATGCTGGGCTTTTTAGCCACAGATATGTATTTACCTGCGTTTGAAACGATTCGTGCCGACTTTGCTACAACCCAATCTCTAATCGGCCTTTCGCTAAGTATCTTCTTACTTGGTATGGCATTAGGCCAACTGGTTTACGGCCCACTGTCTGATCGTATTGGACGTATTAAAGTACTACTTGGCGGTATTGCGCTATTTAGCCTTGGCTCTTTAGCCTCTGCTTTTGCGTCAAACATTGAAGTGTTCTTATTAGCACGTTTCGCTCAAGCATTGGGTGCATGTAGCGCAACGGTTATTTGGCAGGCAGTGGTTGTTGACCGTTACGAGGGTAAAACTTCTGAGCGTGTATTCGCAACCATTATGCCGCTTGTCGCGTTATCTCCAGCATTAGCACCATTATTAGGCGCACTGCTTGAGCATCACGTAGGCTGGCGCAGCATCTTTATTGCATTAGTCGGTTTTGGTGCTGTTTTAGCAATGCTAACGCTTAAAGAAAAAGAAAGTGCTGCATTAGATAAAGAGCAAGAAAGCGTAACGGTTCAACTACGTAAAGACTATAGCCAAATCCTACGCTCTAAAAAGTTCTGGGGTAACATGGTTATTTTCGCAGCATGTTCTGCGGCATTCTTTGCTTACTTAACAGGTTCGCCATTTGTTATGTCTGCAATGGGTTACTCAGGTGCAGATATTGGCCTAAGCTACGCACCACAAACTGTGGCATTTATTGTCGGTGGTTACGGTTGTCGTACTTTATTAAACCGTTACTCAGGTAAGCAACTTCTACCGTGGATTTTAGCGCTATTCTTTGCAAGCGTAGCAGTAATGTTCGTTATCTCTACGACAACAACAGTAACAACAATCTGGCCTATCTTAATCCCATTCTGCTTCCTAGCTGTTGCGAATGGTGCGATTTACCCGATTGTTATTAGCTCTGCACTGTCTGACTTTAAAAACTGTAGCGCAACCGCTGCTGGCCTGCTTAACTTTATGCAGACTATGGTGTGTTTTGCAGCAAGTGGTTTAGTTTCAGCGTTTGCTGCACACGGTCTGTTAACAGTAACAACTGGCATGTTCATTACTGGCTTTATTGCAATCGTTGGTTTTGTCCTAGTCGTTCAAGCTCGTAAAGATGAGCAAGATGTTGAACTACAAACTGCGTAATATGCTTTAACCCATCTACATACTGGGTTAACACAAGGGGGAGCTGATAATTCAGCTCCTCCTTTTTTGTTTCCAGTCTATTCAACGTGCTCGTCCACCTCAGCTAGACATGAAGCCACTCGCAAAATACAGAGCTTGAAATGAAATATCAGAATAAAAGCGTCGACAAAGGAAGATTTTAACTAGCCAATAATTGCTTGGTATTAGATTTAACATTAGTAATTGGTATTAGATTTAACATTAGTAAAGTGATGTGACATTCATTCAAGCGTCAATCTATTGAGCAACTAAGGTATTTCCAATGCTAGATACGTACCTCTCTTACATCAAAATATTAACGAAAGACTTTGCGAAATATTTTCTCGCTACGGTGTTAGTACTCAGCATAAAAGGTGAATTGTTCAACATCGGCTTGCGAGTTTGGTCAGACAACGAGATGTCATTTTATGAAGATGGTTTGTGGCAAATCACTTTGATCTTATCATTCTTGATTACTTGTTGTGTGATGATAAATAAATATGCACCTGAGTAGTTGCTCTATAATGCGATTTCTTAATCAAATACAGCATTAGATAAAGAGCAAAAAAGCGTAACGCTCACTACGTAAAGAATGGAGCCAAATCCTACGCTATAAAAATTCTGGGTAACATGGTAATTTTTCAGCGTGTTCTGAAGCATTCCTTGGTAGCTTATTTAACAGGCATGTTCATTACAATGGTTAAACCCTAAAGCTTGGATTGCATGTGTTGCTGGTGTGTCAATGTTTTCAGAAGCCAATAACAATCACATCTTTTTAAGTTTTGTATTTATTTACTTTATCGTTTGTTATCTATCATTATTTTCTTGGTCTCTCTTAGGCAGCAAGGTCACTCTCTTCCTTAATAACGAACTGAGACTAAAAGTATTCAATCTTTTTATGGGCTGTTTATTAATTCTCACCGCTTGTTATTTACTCTATACACAATTTAGTTAATGAATAAATCCACTTAATAGGGAGCTAATCATTAGCCCATATTTTCATACCTCACATCTCGCTTTCAAATCACCTTAATTAATACCAAAAAATTAAACTTTATATTAATCAATTACGTATTAGCTTTAATGTGTAAATGGAGAGTAATTGATGACAAGCAGACAAGAGTCACTATCACGTATCATCGAGATGGCTTGGGAAGATAGAACCCCGTTTGAAGCGATTGCAATACAATATGGTCTGGATGAACAAGGTGTGATCAAGCTAATGCGCCAACACCTTAAGCCAAGTAGCTTTAAACTATGGCGACAGCGCGTATCAGGAAGAAAAACCAAACACTTAAAATTGCGCTCACCATATGTCAGTCGTGGTTACTGTCCGACACAATACAAACAGCGTTAAACACGTTTTATAGGGTTATTAATGCGCCCTATTCTTACAGCACTTACCATTAATTTAATATACAGTTAAACGTGAATCTCTTCCTTTCAGCTCTTTAAACTTACCAACTTGACTAACCTTCATACTAAAAAGGCTTATTTCCTAACGTTCTAATTTTACCTCGATACTTTCCTTTTACTGTGTAGCAAAATTTTTCTTCACCAGCAACCTACTTTAACGTAGCAAATAATATCTATGTCGCATTATTAATTGTGATAATAAATATCAACTATTTTTATATCCTTACTAAGAAATACTTTTACTAAAGCTAAAATTAGAGAATTAGCAAGGTAAGTTTAATTATTTCAATATTCATCTATATAATTCAATATTTAAGTAAAAACTCTATTATTTAAATTCAAAAGTAAAATAGCGCTAACATATAGGCTTAATATAACTTTCTCCAATTTTGAACATTAATTATTCATAAAAAACATATCATCCAAGCCATTGACTAGAATGAAAAATTACATTTTATTCATCTTTTTATTTTCCTTAGTAAAAAAAATTATTGACTGAAATAAGTATTCTTTTTATAAGTGCAATTGATAAGCGATATCATTTTCGCTTGTTAATTATTTTATCTATTAGTAATTGGTTGGAGAAATAAATAATGGCAAATACTATTGCCTTATTAGGTAACCCTAACTGTGGTAAAACGACTCTGTTTAATGCCTTAACTGGCGCAAGACAACGCACAGGCAACTGGGCTGGAGTTACTGTAGATAAAAAAGAAGGAAACTACTCTTACCATAATAAGAATATAAATATTGTAGATTTGCCTGGTATTTATTCTATGTCTTCATCCGATGAACAAGGTTCACTCGATGAGCGCATCGCTTGTGAATATATTCTTTCTAATGAGGCTGATCTTGTCGTTAATATTGTCGACGCGGCCAATATTGAGCGAAATTTATATTTAACATTACAACTTCTTGAAATGAAAATTCCATGCATTGTTGTACTTAACATGTTAGATATTGCTAAACAAAAAAATATAAATATCGATGCGGAAAAGTTAGAATCTGAACTTGGTTGCCCTGTTGTTTCATTAGTTGCAAATAAATCTAAAGGACTCGATGATTTAAAAGGCTCGATTGAAAAACATTTACAAACAAAATCACTGCCTCGTCTATTTACTCAATTTCCTATTGAATTAGACCAAACCATTTCTCAGCTTTCTGACGTATTCGATGATCAAATAATTGTTAATAATAGAAAGAAATGGCTTGCTATACGCTTACTTGAATCAGATTCATCAGCCAAAAAATATATAAACGGTACAGATATCACCTCTTTTGTCTCTCAATTACAAGCCGATTTTTCAAGCACACATAATGAAAATATTGACTTATTAATTGCTGATGCGCGCTACCAAACTGTCGCCGAGATCATTCATCATTGCATCTCAAGTTACCATGCAGGACAGCATAATCTGACTCAATGGATCGATAAGATTGTACTTAACCGTTATCTGGGGATCCCGATTTTCCTCATCGTGATGTATTTAATGTTTTGGCTATCAATAAATATTGGTGGAGGGCTTCAACCTATTTTTGATGAAGGCTCTGCAGCAATATTCATTAATGGCACCGCATGGTTATGTTCATCACTCGGTTTTCCTAGTTGGCTAACTGCAATTTTATCACAAGGGCTGGGTGGCGGTATAAATACCGTTATGCCCTTTATTCCTCAAATTGGTTTGATGTTCCTTTATCTATCAATATTAGAAGATAGTGGTTATATGGCGCGAGCAGCGTTTGTTATTGATCGCTTTATGTCTACGATTGGATTACCAGGAAAATCCTTTGTTCCGCTTATTGTAGGGTTTGGTTGCAACATACCTTCCATTATGGCGTCACGTACCCTCGATACACCAAGAGATCGTATCTTAACGTCTATGATGACACCCTTTATGTCTTGTGGCGCAAGGTTAGCAATTTTCGGCGTTTTCTCAGCAGCTTTCTTCCATGGTATGGGAAGCTTTGTCGTCTTTTCTCTCTACTTGCTTGGTATTTTTGTCGCCGTTATTACTGGTTTTGTGCTGAAGAAAACCTTATTAACGGGTGAAGCATCACCTTACATAATGGAATTACCAACCTACCACCTCCCAAGCGCTAAAACGACGCTTATCCATAGCTGGAGTCGCTTACGTGGATTTTTAGTCAAAGCGTGTAAGATCATCATTCCGATTTGTGTGCTAGTAATGGCGTTGAATAGTGTCAATTTTAAAGGACAAGTTATTGAAAGTAATAACCAACAGAATTCAGCCCTATCAGAGATTGGTCGTTGGGTAACACCTGTATTGTCTCCCCTTGGCGTTAATGAGAAAAATTGGCCAGCCAGTGTGGGATTATTAACAGGATTTTTAGCAAAAGAAGTGGTTGTCGGCACTTTAAATACCCTATACACCGCAGAGTTAAGTAACAATCAAGCCGCAGATGATGGGCAATCTTTCCACCTACTGCCTGAATTAAAGGTGGCCTGGCAAGATACCATTGATGGTGTTGCCAATAGTTTTTCTTTATCAACACTTAAAAATCCGATAAAAGCCAGTGAGGCTGACGGCTCAATGGGAACAACCGCAATGGGGCAAATGCACCAAGAATTTGGTTCAATGGCGGGTGCCTATGCATACTTAATCTTTGTTTTACTTTACGTGCCTTGCGTCTCTACTATTGGTGTTATCGCCAAAGAAATTGGTCGAAATTGGGCTTGGTTATCGACAGCATGGGGAGTGGTTGTCGCCTACGCGCTTTCAATCGCCTTCTATCAAACCGCGACTTTCAAAGCACATCCATTAGAAAGTCTGCTGTGGTTATTTTTTGCTTTGAGTATCGTCACTGTATTTATTATAGGGATTAAGCGCTTATGCAATAAAGTCGATTGGCAAATGTCGATACCAGACACACCTGCGACACATAACTGCGGAGGATGCCATTAATGATATCGCTAATTACAGTAAGAAATACGGTACGTGATGCAAAAATCATTTCCTTTAGCCAACTTACAAAGCGTTTGAAGTGTGAGCCAAGATGGTTAAGTGCATTATTAGATGAATTAATTTTACGTGGAAAAGTTGAGAAATGTGATTCATCGCCTTCTTTAGCTTGCGGGAAACATTGCCAAAATTGCCAAACGCAGACAACAGACCCTGTCTACAAATGGTGTGAAAATAAAATCGCTATTTCGCTATGCTAATAGCTAAAGCATAATGAAAAAAGACCAACATATGCGTGGTCTTTTTTTATGTCTTATCAACACCTAGCGTCTTAGGTAGAGCCTACATTCTCGAAACATCTTTGATTCACTTTAGCGCTTTTTTTGCTAGCTCAAACCATTGCAATGCTTTTTGCCTTTGTGATTCGCCATACAATTGAACGAATATTTCGTCATGTAATCTTTAGAAGAGCTAAGAGCAGTAATACGCCCTTCAACATACGATAAGGTTAAAGGTTATTTGCAAAACAATAATGCAGTGATGTCACTCTTGAACTTTGCGGAATGATCGCCGTATTCATATAGGCCTACCTAATGATAATTGAAAATAGGATCAATCTTTGTATTGAATTTCTTTCATTTCCATCAGCGATTTTACGTCAGCACTGTACTCTGCAGTCGGTCTTATCAGTAACCGAGGAATACCTATTGGCTCACCGGACTCTAAGCAATAACCGTAGCTACCTAAACGAATTCGCTCTAACGCCAATTTGATTTTGGGCAAAAGTTTTTGTTCTCGTTCAACAATTCTTAAAGCAATGCCTGATTGCTCTTCTAACGTTGCGCGATCACTGACATCACTTAAATCACTCGCATCTGCCGTGTGCCCCATTTCCTCTCTCGCAGATTGAATGTGATGAGATGTCGACTCATAGAGAGCAATCAATCTTTGTTTAAAAAACGCCAATTGATAATCATTCATGTAATTATCTTCAGGCTCTTGCAATATTTGTTCTTCAGTTAGCATTCTAATTTCAGTGTTGTTCATGTTATTTCACTCATGTTATTAACAATCAAACAATCTAAAAGCTTGCCTTCCAATTCATCATCTAATGTATCTGCGATAATTTCGACACGGCTTTCAGCACACTCATCAAGCTCAACCTGTGTGATTCCATCTGCCGTTTTGTTATAACCAAAGATCCCATCAGAAGTAATAAACACGGCCTTCATTCGCTCAACATTCAATGTTTGAAAGAGCTGATGTAATGATTGACGATCAAAGACTTTTTCAGATGCAAAACGCCAGCCAATACTTTTGAAACCTTCACCTTGGTTAGTAGCTTTTATCATGCCACTTTCAGGTATCAGCTCTTCTGATAGTGCTTCTTCAGATACACTTGTCTGCCTATCACGATGGAGATAAGACGTCGGTAATACTTCTATACGGGTCTCACCATCAAACTCATTAAATGGGATCACACCATGTTTAGCAAAAATCACTTTGGTTTTTAGGCTCGCAACTTGCGCGACAAAAGCTTTCAACTTTTCTTTATCTTCTGCTTGATAAAGATCGGTCTTGTTTCCTACCACCGTATCGGCAATTGCAATCTGTTGCCTAAAGGTATCATGTGAGGTATAGCGAGGATCGGATAACTTCCTTGCATCCACTAATGTGATATTTTTCTGTAACGATAAGACATCGCGATAGTATTCAGTAGAGAGCACTTGCATCACTTCTTTAGGATGACCAAGCCCTGTGGGTTCGATGATCAAACGATCCGGTTTTGCTTCTGAAAGTAGTTGATTAAGCGCAATTTGCATTGGTAACCCAGCGGTACAGCACATACAGCCACCAGGTACTTCGCGGATAAATATTTGTTGCTCGTTACCGCCTTGACCTTGCAGTAAACTACTATCGACACCAATTTCACCAAATTCATTCACCAGCACAGCCCAACGCTCGTTATCAGGTTTACTTTTCATTAAGTGAAGAATGGCTGAAGTTTTCCCGACGCCAAGAAACCCAGTAATAATGTTGGTTGGTACCGCTAAAATTGGCGATGATATCTTAAAGCTCATTAGCAATCCTCCTGTATCCCTGAACCAGTTCGTGGTTAGCAGATACAACCGATTCAGAAAAAGCGGAATATTCAGGTGGGACTTTCGAAATACTATTTAAGTCAAAACCTGTACCAATATTCGTCATTGGCGGGACATGAAAATTTTCAGGCAGATCTAATCCATCGACAACGCAGTTATGACGGATCACACACCCTTCACCAATAACGGCATTAAATACCACAGAGTTGAAACCAATAAACACATCATCACTCACCTCACACGGCCCATGAATGATTGACCGATGAGCAATAGAAGAACGCTCACCAATAGTGACTGCAGCCCCCGCTTTTGAGTGAATAACCACACCATCTTGAATATTGGTATCGCGTTTGATCACAATTGCATCCATTTCGCCCTGCTCATTTACTTCATCAGCACGTATTACGGCATAAGGCCCAATGAAAACGTTATCTTCTACAATCACTTTGCCACAAATAATCGCAGTAGGATCAATAAACGCAGTTTCAGATATTGTTGGCATATGCCCTGTAGGGTTTCTTCTTAGCATCTCTTTTTCTCTTCACTATTCGCGCAATCATTCGCAACTTTTAATTCCCCCCTTACAGCAAAGTCGTACAGGGAATAGTTCAGTCACTACTCACGCAGTAAATCAAACATTAATGAAACGTTATAACATAACAATAATGGGTTATCTAGATGCTACTCGTACGTAAATATCAATGGTGTTTATTCTAACTAAGCTTATTGTAAAACAATTGATCAACACCGCCACGATGTCGCTTTCAACACATCGTTTTACTCTCTTTAATACATCTCAGTAAATCCCGTTCTTTCTCTTACTATATTCTCATTTTCGCTACCCATAATTGCACAACCACAATCTGAATAATTATCCAAGTTGGGTTCTTCTTAAAAAACACACCACTTAGTCAATTGTTAACATGCTATTACATCAATTTTCGCCAGCTACATTTAAACGTTAACCCTTGGTTTTAATTAGAATATAAAACCAACAAAAGACTAAGAATTAAACAATAAATTAACAAATTAAATTATTTTCAATTTTTTATTGCATAGAATTACAACTTAAGTAATATAAACCACAAGTGAGAACAAATGCAGAATAAGCGCATGGGCATTCAAGTTAGAAACATTAATAAATTCTATGGTAAGCATCAGGTTTTACACGATGTAACCTTCGAATGTAATAAAGGTGAAACGCTGGTTTTACTTGGCCCAAGCGGTGCAGGTAAAAGCTCTTTACTACGGGTATTAAACCTATTGGAAGATGCTTCTGCTGGCGAGCTGAGTATTGCAGAAAATTATTTTGATTTTAAAAAAACAATCGTTGAAAAAGATGGTTTAAAACTGCGTCGTAAAGTTGGCATGGTATTCCAACAATACAATTTGTGGCCCCACAAAACTGTGTTGGAAAATTTAATAGAAGCACCAGTAAAAGTGCTCGGTATCGATAAAGCTCAAGCGAAAAAAGAAGCGTTAGAGCATTTATCAAAATTACAGTTAGCAGATAAAGCCGATGCATGGCCTTTGCAACTGTCTGGCGGCCAACAACAGCGTGTTGCAATTGCACGTGCGTTGATGATGAAGCCTGAAGTGTTGTTATTTGATGAGCCTACTGCGGCGCTTGATCCTGAGATCACAAGCCAAATTGTACAAATCATCAAAACATTAAGCGGCACAGGCATTACCCAAGTTGTGGTTACCCACGAAGTGGATTTTGCAAAAAAAATCGCCAGTCATGTGCTTTACATGGAAAACGGCAAAATTATTGAACACGGCAGTAACGAGGCGTTTAGTCACCCTAAAACCTCACAATTTGCTGACTACTTAAAACATTAACGAATTATATCCCCCTCTATATTCGTTCGTAACAGACGCATGGAGTATCGCGATGAACAAAATTTTATTAGCTAGCATTATCGGTCTGGTTTCTTCTCAAGCTATGGCGCAAGACATTAAGTTTGCGATGGAAGCAACCTATGCCCCTTTTGAGTACATGGATGAGAATAATCAAATCCAAGGCTTTGACGTTGATATTGCTAAAGCCCTATGTAAAGAGATGGATGCTACCTGTACTTTTCATAACCAATCTTTCGATAGCTTAATTCCAGCTCTTAAATTCAAACGATACGATGCAGCTATTTCAGCAATGGACATTACTGAAGCGCGTCAACAGCAAGTCAGCTTTACTCAACCTTATTACGATAACGCTGCTGGCTTTATTTCAATCAAAGGTAAAGTCGCTGATGTTGCCGCCCTTAATGGTAAGCGTGTTGGGGTACAAAATGGTTCGACTCACCAGAGCTATTTAACCGATCAAATGTCAGGTGTAACTGCGGTTCCTTACACCAGTTACCAAGATGCCTTTATTGATATGAAAAATGGCCGTATTGATTCGATATTTGGTGATACTGCTGTTATCGCTGAATGGTTGAAAAAAGACGATAACCTTGCGTATGTAGGTAAGCCTGTGACAAACCCTAAATACTTCGGTAACGGTTTTGGTATCGCAGTAAACAAAGGCAACCAAGAATTGGTTACACAGTTGAATACGGCACTCGCTAAAATTAAGCAAGATGGCCAGTATCAAGTTATTTTTGATAAGTACTTTGGTAAGTAAATTATGATGTTATCGGGATATTCTCTTTCCCTGTTAGAGGCTAGCTGGATGACAATCCAGCTCGCTTTTACCAGTTTAGCGGTTGGATTGGTGCTGGCTATGTTGTTTGCTGGCGGTGAGATGTCTCGATTTCGCTTCGTGGCATGGCCAACGACAGCCTTAGTGACAGTATTACGAGGCTTACCTGAACTACTGATTGTTTTATTCATCTTTTTTGGTTCAGGTCAGATTTTATTTTACATCACGGGTGATTATATCGAGATCAGCCCTTTTCTTTCAGGTGTTATTGCGCTTTCACTGATTTTTGCCTCTTATGCGGCGCAAACTATCCGTGGTGCCATTAAAGCTGTGCCTAAAGGACAAAGAGAAGCAGCCAGTGCGCTTGGGATCAGCAAAGCAAGAACATTTGTCGCTATTATTATTCCCCAAGCGATCCGTCATGCATTACCAGGGTTAACTAACCAATGGTTGGTGTTATTAAAAGATACCGCCTTAGTATCGCTCATCGGTGTGACGGATCTTCTAAAACAAGCACAGTTAAGCTCTGCAGCAACGCATGAAAGTTTTACTTGGTATGCAACAGCTGCGGCAGTGTATTTAGTGATCACTCTAATTACACAACAAATTATTAAACGGATTGATGCGAAATATAGCGCTCAAGAAGGTTCAAGCAACGACAAAAAAACGGTTGTTGAAGGAGCGATGGCATGAATGAACAACACTTCTGGCAATTAATGGATGGCCTTGCCACCAGCTTACAATTGACCGTTGCATCGTTATTAGTTGGCTGTACTCTCGCTCTCTTAATGACGATGACATTGATTTTAAGAACCCCTGTTTTGCATTGGTTAAGCCGTGGCATCATTACCCTATTTACGGGTACACCTTTGTTAGTTCAAATCTTTTTGATTTACTACGGACCGGGGCAATTTGAAGGTATTCGTGAAAGCTTTGTATGGCAATGGCTCAGCCAACCGTGGTTCTGTGCGATGTTGGCACTAGCATTAAATACTGCCGCTTACAGCACTCAACTGTTTAAAGGGGCGTTTGATGCAATTCCTAAAGGTCAATGGCAAGCATGTCGTGCGTTAGGCATGGAGACCAAAACGACATTACATACCTTGTTACCTTTTGCCATTCGTCGTTCTGTACCGGCTTACTCTAATGAAGTAATTTTAGTGTTTAAAGGTACATCGCTTGCCAGCACTATTACTATTATGGATATCATGGGTTACGCTCAACGTATTAATGCTCAAACCTACGATACGTTAACTGTGTTTGCCATTGCTGGTGCTATGTATCTTACCGTTAATGCCCTGCTTTCTATTGCGTTTAGACTAATAGAGAAAAAAGCCTTGGCGTTTGAAGTGGCGAATTAAATTTCATCTTTCACCGATTAAAAAGCCGATAATACACTTATCGGCTTTTTTATTTTTAAAGGTTAAGCTGAAGCAAATGTTTTATTTCTCACTGTTTGTTGCTCTTCTTTTCTATTAGGCACAGTGTCTTTTACTTTTAAGAAAATACAAGGTACACCCATCGCAGCCATAAACCAGAACATATTTATTTCAGAATGATGCATTAACCATCCGCAAAATACAGATACAAGCGCTAATACAAAACCTGCAGGAATAGCATGGTATAATGACTGTAAAGAAACATAATTATGTTTTCGATTTTCTTCCACATAACGAACCGAAGATAAAATCGTACCAGAGAACGTAATACCATGTAGAATCTGACAGAATATAAGCACATATATATCATTTGTCGCTGCGGTTAATCCCCAACGCACCACAACAGCAATTGCAGCAAGTCTAAATAATGTTGATACTTTCCAATTAGCGAACGCTTTACGACTAATTAAGTAAAAAACGATCACAGAAATTGTCGATAGGCTCCATAAATAACCAATCGTATCAGAGTTTAGCCCCTGTTCTTTCCAGTAGACGGTACTGAAGAAATAATAACCACCATGGCTTCCCTCTAACAAAGAAGCGACCAATAAAAATAATAGTGTCTCTTTACAACATAAGACTTTGAAAATATTCTTTCTTTTTTGCTCATCATGGTGGCATACCATAGGTACTGCTGGCTTCATTAGCGTACCTAGTAATGTTGCACCCAAGCCAATAGCTCCCATGATTGGTACAGAACTGACACCAAAGTTCTGAACAACCCATCCCATACAAGCTGACGCAACCGTTAATGCAACCGCTCCCCATAAGCGAGTGTAGCCATAATCGAGTCTATCATCTCGAGCATAGTGATTTGATATCGCATCCGAAATCGCTACCGCAGGACCAATTGCTAAATTAAATAACACGAGTAGTAATGCAAGTACCCAAAATGTTGGCGTAATCGTACCTATCCAGATAAACGCAATAAAGCCTAGCAAGCTTAAAAACATTGACCAACGAAGGAACGGTATGAGATGCCCAACCTTGTGAAATAAAGGTGTTAATGTAAAGTTGATCACACAGCGAGCGGCAAGTCCAAAACCGATCAGCATCCCGATATCGGCATCTGAAATCCCTAATTTTTCTAACCATAATCCTCTAAAGGGTAAATACACCCCATACGAGAACCAGAACATAAATTGATACGTGGACATCCATACTGATGGTCGACAATTAAGCATTCGTACGATTACTCCTTTCAATGTTTGAGTAACAGTAACGAAAATAGTTATCATTAACAATTTGAAGAAATACCAAAAAATAATTAAAAACAGCCACATTACATGACTGCTTTTAGAATAAACTGAAAAATATTTTGATTTATTCCTTTAATTTCTAATGTTTTCTCAAAACAGATGTTGCGAAAATGTAAAATAATCTATCTTTATAAATGTGCGTCTATATTACGACTTCTATAAATAAGATAAAAAGGGAGATGAGCATGTCTTTAATCCTATCCATTAAGCGGTTTTTGTTTGTGGTTTTAGTTGTAACTCCCCTCGTTTCATCAGCCGATGAAATGACACCGAAACAACAATTTGAGATCGGGAAACAAAAAGCCCTTGTTTGTATGACATGCCATGGTGTCGATGGTATTTCAGCAACGGATACCTATCCCAACTTACAAGGCCAAAAGCAACAATATTTGGTCGCTGCACTTAAAGCATACAAACAGAATCAACGTGTTGATGGTTTAGCGATATTAATGCAGGGTTATGCTAAAGATTTAAGTGATCAAGATATGAAGGATCTCGCGTATTACTTTAGTACAGTAAAAACAGATACCAGCCATCAATCACAATAAACGGCATTACTTGCTAAGGTTATGACGATGGATACTCAGTATAATTATAAAATCGTTAAGTACTTTATGATCGCGAGTGTTAGTTGGGCGTTCATAGCTATGTTAATTGGTGTTATTTTAGCTGCGCAACTTTATTGGCCTGCCCTTAACCTCGATTCTGAATACTTTCAATTTGGTCGTCTCCGTCCATTGCATACTAATGGCGTCATTTTTGGCTTTGTCGTCAATCTTTTAATGGGAACGTCCTTTTATATTGTTCAACGCACCTGTAAAACACCGCTATATAACAACACTGCTGCTTGGTCTGTCTTTTGGGGTTGGCAATTTATCCTTCTTCTTGCCCTTATTACCCTGCCATTAGGTTTTACTACCTCAAAAGAGTACGCCGAACTTGAATGGCCAATTGATGTCTTAATTGCTGTTATCTGGGTGATGTACGCCATCGTGTTTTTTATGACTGTCGCCAAACGTACCGTTCATCATATCTTTGTTGCTAACTGGTTTTACGGCGCGTTTATTATTGTTATTGCGATGATTTTTATTGCTAACAATCTCGAATTGCCTGTCACGATGTGGAAATCTTACTCTATTTACTCAGGGGCTGAAGATGCTATCGTGCAATGGTGGTGGGGACATAATGCGGTTGGTTTCTTATTAACCGCTGGCATCATTGGTATGAACTACTATTTCATTCCCAAAATTGCCGAGCGCCCTATTTACTCTTATCGCTTATCTGTTATTCATTTTTGGGGCTTAGTCGGCTTTTATACTTGGGCTGGTACGCACCATCTTATTTATTCTTCTGTGCCAGATTGGTTACAAAATCTCGGCATTGTGATGTCGTTAATTTTATGGCTTCCCTCATGGGGTGGCGCGTTTAATAGCATCATGACCTTGCTCAATAATAAGCAGAAACTTAAGCACGATTACATTATGTGGTTTTTCTTCTCTGCCATTGTTTACTACGCGCTAGCGACTTTTGAAGGGCCATTATTAGCCATTCGTTGGTTTAATATGATTGCGCATAATACCGATTGGATCATCGGTCATGTGCATTCAGGAGCCCTAGGTTGGGTTGGCATGTCTGCCATTGCCGTATTTTATTACTTTATTCCTCGTTTATATGGTCACGAGCAATTGTGGTCAAATCGTTTAGTTAAATGGCATTTCTGGTTTGCGCATATTGGGATAGTACTTTATGCCGTTGCACTGTGGATAGCTGGAATTGGACAAGGCTATATGTGGCTAAAAGAAGATGCTAATGGCTCTCTTAGCTATAGTTTTGTCGAAGCGATGAACTTCAGTGCACCGTGGATGTTAGTTCGCTTTATCGGTGGTGCGTTGTTTGTGTTAGGTATAATTTTAATGATTTATAACCTATACAGAACGCTAAAACAGCCAAAACCTAGATCAGTTAAGCATCAAAATGCAGCAACAGAAAAGGTAGATACTCATGATTAATAAAGATTTTACCTCATCTGTAGTGATCCTTATTGTTGCAACAACTTTGGTTGCTGCCTTTTCATTCTTAGTATGGGTACTTCCTGCTTTTTTTTACCAAGATAAGTTAATTGCACAATCAAGCGCGAAACCATTAACCGCATTAGAAGTTGCTGGGCGTGATATTTATATCAGTGAAGGTTGCCATACTTGTCATACCATGATGGTACGTCCATTAAATGCAGAAATTAAACGTTATGGACGATATAGCCGAGAAAGTGATGATATTTATGAACATCCCAATTTATGGGGTTCAAAACGTACTGGACCTGATCTCACTAATTTAGGTCGAAAATATTCTGATCAATGGCACATCATTCACCTAAGAAACCCTCGTGATGTTGTACCAACTTCGATTATGCCCTCTTATCCTTGGCTCTTTGAACAAGTACTTGATGGTGAAGATATTGATGCAAAACTAATTGCATTACGTACGCTTGGTGTTCCTTACACTGATAAGGAAATTAAACAGGCACGATTAGAAGTAAAAGGTAAAACCAAGGCACAGGCATTAATCGCCTATCTACAAAGTCTGGGACAAGATCAAGGAGTACGACCATGAGTACTTTTTGGAGTGGTTGGGTCATTATCCTAACCCTTATTTTTCTCGCAATTATGATCGTCGTTGTTGCGTACTACTGGAAGAAAAACAGTGCAGCCAACGCTAATCGAACCGTCGATAGCTTTGATGGTATCGATGAAAACGATGCCGCCGTACCAAACCTTTTACTTCTTTCTTATCTTCTCGCTTTCATTATCGCTGCCGTTTTTTTGGTGCTCTATCCTGGCATGGGAAACTGGCAAGGACTCATGAAGTGGCAATCAAGTAGTGAAGCGGCTTCAACCTCTACTACTTCATTAGCCAAACAAATTAGCCAAGTACCTAATAGTGATACATCATTTCAAGCATTAAGTACCTCGCCTGAAATTGTGGTCGCTGGGCGTGCTTTATTTCAAACCCATTGTGCGGCTTGTCATTTAAATCAAGCACAAGGTCAGCTTCATTTCCCTAATTTAAGTGATACCGTTTGGCTTTATGGTGGTAGTGATGAGGCGATCCATCATTCGATTGTTAAAGGTCGTAACGGAGTCATGGCTGGTTGGAAAGATATTCTGACTGAAGAAGAAATTGAGAATGTTTCATATTATGTCGCTTCACTTGAAAAAAATCGCATTATCTCAGAGCCAGCGGTCAAGCTTGAACTCGGTAAAACCGTATTTGATGCTAACTGTACGGCTTGTCATGGCAGTAATGCAAAAGGTAATACTGCGATTGGTGCGCCAAATCTAACCGATAATATCTGGCTTCACGATGGCAGCGTTGAAGGTATTATTTCAACGGTAAAATATGGCTTGAACAATCTCATGCCTGCTTTTGAAGAGCAACTCAGCGATAGCGAAATTCAAGCATTAGGGGCTTATATTCGCCACCAAGGAAATAGACAAAACGAGAAACTCGCAGCACTTGATCCGGATATGGTTAGTAAAGGGCAATACCTTGCTTATGCAGGAGATTGTATTGCTTGTCACACTGGTGAAGGTGGCGAACCATTTGGTGGCGGTTTAGGATTTTTAACGCCATTTGGCACGCTTTATTCTACCAATATTTCAGCACATCCAACCTATGGTATTGGGGATTACACCTACGATGAATTTTATGATGCGCTACATAAAGGTAAAGGCAAGCATGGTTACCTTTATCCAGCGATGCCCTACTCGTCTTATCAGTATGTGACAGATGAAGACACACAAGCACTTTGGGCTTATATGCAATCGCTTAATTTTGTGAATACTCGTAATGAAGAAAACAAGATGATGTTCCCAAGTAATATCCGGTTAGGACTACTTGGTTGGAATATTGCCTTTCTTAATACCGACCCTTTGCAATACCCAGCAGATGCCACCGAACAATGGAAACGGGGTAAATATTTAACCATGGGGTTAGGCCATTGTTCGGAATGTCATACTCCACGTAACGTTGCACAAGCTTTGATAGAAAAAGAGTTATTCCAAGGCAATTTAATTGATGGCTGGAAGGCTCCGGATATTACCGCAACAGAGTTATACCAAGACCGTTGGGATGTAAAAACATTAACCGAGTTTTTAAAAACGGGTCATTCAGATAAAGGAACCGCATTTGGTGGTATGGCGGAAGTGGTACAAAACAGTACCCGCTTCTTAACAAAGCAAGACGTTGCAGCCATTGCGGAATACTTGATCACTGGTGATAAATATAACGAGTTAGATAGCTCGGTTCCTCAGCTTAACCCACCAGGCTTTGGTGACTTGGTGCCAGCCAATGTTGATATTCAAACCGTAGAGCTAAAACCGTTAAGTAGCAACGATCCTGAAAACGAAGCCAAACTATATGGTGTGTATGTGCAAACCTGTGGTGCATGCCATGGTAAAGACGGTAAAGGTAGGAAAGGGATCGCCCCTACGCTGCTTAACAACGGGATAATTATGCACAGTGATCCTTACGATACGATTGCCGTTACCATTCGTGGTTTATCGCCAAACTTCATGGAACAAGACAGTAACTTTATGCCTATGAGTAGCTTTAACTCGGTGCTCAGTGATGCCAACCTTGCGAAATTAATTAGCTTTGTCCGCGATAAGTTAGGTGATAGAACTGTACCTGTTACACCACAAGAAGTAGCAGAGGTAAGAAAAGATTTAATTAAAGGTGGCTATGCTGGGAATATACACTCCATGACAACACCAGAACAAAATCAGCCCAATAGCATAACAGAATGAGCGATTATCTAAATGGAATATATCGCTACTAATTGGTTAACATGCCATCAACAGTAACAATATTTACAATTAATATGCATTTTCTGTCTGCTTTTTATTGCCTAAGCAAAATTAATAGGTATCATCAAATTTCAATCCTTTGAGTAGAGGCGCGCTGCCTAAAAGTATCCGGATGGAGGGTGACACCTTTGAAGTCTGGGGAAAGGAGTCGGCGCCGAAGTGTTTGTTGTGTCGTCAACAATCGCTGGGTCTGCATTAAATAAGTGCAGAACTGCCATAGTTATTTTGTCTATGGAGCGCTACCCTAAGGGATACGAAGAAGTATTTTTTCTCCTGAAATCTGTTTCTCTATCCTTTCGGTAGATCTCCACCTAATATAGGTGTTTAAGAGATCCATGAATCTAGTTCAATATTCTGACTCCCTGCTATCAGTTGTACCACCCTTACTGGCGGTTGTTTTAGCAATCACTACACGACGTGTATTGTTATCACTTGGCCTTGGTATTGTTGCAGGCGCAATCCTTCTTAATGATTACAGCCCTTTAGCGGCGCTTCAATATATCGTAAATAAAGTTGTAGGCCTTGTTTGGGCAGACGGTGCTGTAAATAGCGGTAACGTTAATATGATCATCTTTATGCTTTTGCTCGGTGGTTTGATCAGCTTAATGACAGCAACAGGTGCCACTAAAGCATTTGCTGAATGGGGTGTTCGTCGCTGTAAAGATCGCCGTAGCGCAAATATGCTAACGGGTTTAATGGTTTTTGCTTTCTTTATTGATGACTTTTTCCATAGCTTATCTGTGGGGCCTATTTGTCGCCCAGTAACAGATCGCTTCAATATCTCACGTGCAAAGCTTGCTTATTTACTTGATTCAACGGCTGCACCTGTTTGTGTTATCACGCCAATTTCTTCTTGGGGTGCTTACATTATTGCTATTCTTAGCGGTATTTTAGTAACAAACCATATTACCGATATCAGTGCTATTTCATTGTTTGTTCAAATGATCCCAATGAACTTATACGCCGTGTTTACGCTATTAATGGTTATCGTTGTTATTTTCTTCCAACTTAACATTGGTCCAATGCGTCAACACGAAGCATGGGCAGAAGAAGGTAAGCTTTGGGATGAATCTAAAGGCCACCCTAAAGGCTTAGAAATTACGACTGAGTCTGAAGGCCAAGGTACTATGATTGATATGGTATTGCCTATTCTGACACTGACAGTCTCAAGCGTTATCTTTATGATCATCAGTGGTGCT
Source organism: Photobacterium sp. GB-1 (assembly GCF_003026165.1). Taxonomy (NCBI): domain Bacteria; kingdom Pseudomonadati; phylum Pseudomonadota; class Gammaproteobacteria; order Vibrionales; family Vibrionaceae; genus Photobacterium; species Photobacterium sp. GB-1. The sequence goes on from NZ_PYOB01000014.1 coordinate 71,065, forward strand.
GAAGTATTAAGCGCAAAAGGCGAGGCTTTTAGCTTAATTGCTTCTTTAGAGCATACCGATCTAGGTGCTTCATTGGTTAATGCATCTTTATGTAGCCTCGCTGTTTCTATTCTTCTAGCTTTACGTTTAAAGCTGCCACGTAAGACTTGGTTAACTGCGGCACCTCAAGGTGTACAAGCGATGATCCCTGCAATCATTATTCTACTTTTTGCATGGACGATCGGTACTGTTGTGAGTGATATGTCTACAGGCCAATACCTAGCCTCTTTAACAAAAGGGGGGTTCCCAACGGAATTACTACCAGCGTTAGTCTTCATCCTTTCATGTGCAATGTCATTTGCGACAGGTACAAGCTGGGGCACGTTCGGTATTATGTTGCCACTTGCTGGTGATATGGCGGTAGCAAGTGATGCTCACCTATTAATGCCGATGTTATCTGCAGTACTTGCAGGTTCGGTATTTGGTGATCACAGCTCACCTATTTCAAGCACAAGTATCTTGTCTGCAACAGGTGCAGGTAGTCACCATATGGATCACGTTATGACTCAGCTTCCTTATGCTATTACTGTCGCTTTTGGCGCACTATTAGGTTATTTGGCAATGGGTATCTTATCTTCAACAATTGCGGGTATTGCAGTAAGCTCTGTTTGGTTCCTTGCATGTTGTACGATTCACCTACGTCGTCATAAGAAACAACTGCAAGCGGTAACAGCATAAATAAATACATTAATATTAGATCATAAAATCTAATAATCCCCGTTCGTTTTAATACGCATTTGCTTTATGCTAAGTATTAGACAACGGGGATTTTTTTGTATAAAAGCTAGGAAATAGAATGGAATACTTACATACCATGGTACGAGTGAGCAACTTAGATGCTTCACTGGATTTTTACTGTAACAAGCTTGGTTTGGTAGAAATTCGACGAAAAGAAAGCGAACGTGGACGTTTTACTCTCGTATTTTTAGCTGCACCTAATCAGGCAGAAACAGCAAAAGAAACACAATCGCCTTTATTAGAACTAACTTATAACTGGGATCCAGAATCGTACACTGGTGGCCGTAATTTTGGTCACCTCGCTTTTGCCGTCGATAATATTTACGATTTATGTGCTCATTTACAAAATAATGGTGTTGTCATTAATCGCCCACCCCGTGATGGACATATGGCATTTGTTCGTTCACCTGATGGTATTTCGATTGAACTGCTACAAAAAGGTGACGCACTAGAACCCGCTGAACCTTGGGCTTCGATGCAAAACCAAGGTGAATGGTAAGAAATAGCTTTTGTTTGTCGGTATTATTTTATTCAATAATACCGACAGTTTTAGAGCCTTTAAAGCACAATAATGCCAAGTTGACTTAATAATTGCTCTTGTTGCCAGTCGCAAATTTTTACACCGTTCAAATTCACACGTCGAATATCAACCCCCTCTAAATCCACATGACAAAGATCTGCGTCTTCTACAACGCATTGACCCCACTGTTCAGAGGAAAACTCACCGCGACTTAAGTCAGATCCTTTAAACGATGTTGCCAACAAATTAGCCCCATTCCATCGGTTTTCAAACAGTTCGCACTGCTCTAATTTTATGTCTTCGAAATTGCTATAACGTAAATTGCAGCCAGTGATAAATGCCGAGCAAAAGAAAGTGTTATGGGTAATATAATTTGCAAAAGAAGCATATTGAAAATCAACGCCTTGGAGATTAGATTGTCGCATTTCTATGCCAAAACACTGCGCATTACGAAAACTAGCCATTGACAAATTACACTGCTTAAAACTCGCATCTTTGAGCTTTGAATAGGAAAAATCACAGCCTTTGTCATCCCCCACATCAATAAAATTACAGTTGATAAAACTCGCTTCAACTAAATTTGCACGTGAGAAATCACAACGATAAAACTGACAATTTTCAAAAATAGCTTCGGACAATTCTTGTTTAGAAAAGCTTTCATCTTGATAGCACTGACCTACAACATGCATACATTATCTCTTCTATTACTCTGCGACTGATCAAAAAAAAGCACAATTACTGATTGCTCAATAATAGCGCTTTCTCAATCTATTAGAACTTATTATTTAATTACTTATGAACATCACAATTCGAAGCTACTGATGATACTTGTTTTACATCTTTAACATCATAAGTATTCTGTAGGCTATGGAAAACAGTCGCATTGTAGTAATCACCATTTTCAATACTAAATGTAATTGAGTAGTTCATACCTGCAACCACTTGCTGTGTTACATGATAGATTTTACCGAGCTGATGCTCACCAGGGATTGCTTTAACGGCGTCTTTTGCTGCTTGTTCCACTTCAGGTGTTATGTCACCTTGTGCCCAACCACCAACGATTGCGTGAGAAAAATTACAACTTTCTTGCATATTCGCCTCATTCGAAGTTACGTCTTTTGCAGAATTACATGCAACTAATGTAACTGAGCTTAAAGCAATGAGTAAAACTTTCTTATTCATCATCAAATCCTAATTCACATTTTCTGCATATATATCAACAGAAAACATGATTAAGTGCAAATATACTTTATTCGAACGGTGATTTATTGCTATAAGTAATGATATAAAGCAATTATATTTGCATTTTTATATGACATACTTGCGATAAGATTGCTGATTAATATCTTCAATCTCGACTGTGACGCAAATATCATTCTGAAACATTGCTGCCACTTGGTGCAAGATGACTTCCGATAGATTATCTTTTTGCTTTGGATCTCTACCTGGAAGTACCCTTACGGTAATATGAACGAAAGGCTTTTCGGTTGTCCCTGTACGATATAACTCATAAGGTATGGCACGGGTTTTTATATCTTCTTCATCAAAAAGCCCTGAACTAAACGTCGCGTAATGCGTTGTTGCCATTAATTCATTTAAATTAATCTCTGTTTCAAGATCTTTGGCATATTCAATAATGCAATGCGGCACAGCTTATCTCCTGTATATGAATAGCTTATTTAATGACACTAGCATATATAAATAAGAGAACTCTTAGTTTGATCAGCTTTTTGATAATAAATACATTTAATATCTGAGTTCTTTTGCTTTCTGTGATTCCTGTACAAAAATAGCTCTTTTCTGTTACGTTAAATCACTGAGCATAACAATTAAAATGTTAGTACTTTTTCCGCCTTTAGTGTCCAACTTGCTAAATCATCTAACGAGCCTATTTCACAATCTTCAATGAGCAATGACTCAGACAGCCCTCGCGCACAACAACAGGTTTTACACAATTTGACCTTGCTTCCTTGTGCAATAAGGATTTCAAGCATTTGTTGAATATCATAGCCTTCTACCGGATTTTGCTGTTTCATCGCGCACATCACAGCATCAGACATTAAAAACAATTTGAGACTTACAGGTTGTTCTTCCTGTTCATTAAGTTTAATGGCTAAGCGTAATGCATTAAAAGGACGCTCAGAGCCATAAGGAGCGTCATTGATAACGATTAAAATAGTTTGCATTTAATACCCATCTAAAAAATAAAATCAATTGCCTTTATTGTCACACAAAATGAGATTAAATATATAAAAACCCCAAACACTACTGATCAATAATAGCAATAGTCAATTAATATCACAGTTCACATTTTTAATGTCTTTACGTCACTGTACGTCTACAAAACATTCAGTTAGTACACATTATTATCTCAAATTCACGTTATATGCATATTCTACTATTCTCAACTCGAATAATTTGGCACATTACCGCCTCAGTTGATTTAACACGTTTATTCATAGCAGCTGAAGTGTACTTAACCTCTAGAATGAGAACATAAAATGAGTCATCGTCTTCAACTAACCGATGCACCATCGGTCCTATTTTTATTTGGTCTTTCTGGTGCCGGTAAATCTTTTGTCGGTGATGTCATTGGTGCTCATGACGATTGGTTTGTTTACCATGCAGATGACGATTTAACTGATGAAATGCGTGAAGTTATTGCTGCGAACAAGCCTTTTACGGATGAAATGAGAGATGATTTTTTTATTCGTATCAGTCAAAAAGTTAATCACTTCCGGACTCTTTATCCCCGTGTAGTGGTTACACAAGGTGCTTATAAAAAACAACACCGTGATTTCCTACGTCAAAGTATCACAGACATAGATATGATATATGTCACTGCAACGGACTCGTTGATTCACCAACGTTTAGAGTATCGTATCAATGGTATTTCTAACGAAAGTGCAGACGCTATAAAGCATATTTTTGAAACACCTGATGATACTGTAAAAACAATTTTTAATTGTGAAGGCAAGACTTCTATCATTGCGCAATTAAACCGTTTTTATAACAATATACAATAAAAACATGATAGATAAGATCATTAAATTTTATGTTTATAAATTTAACCTTGATGCTACCTTGTTACTTTTATAACTTCCTTGAAATATTTACCCCGTCACGTTTCTCATTATTTCCCCTTAACTATATGAACACTTTAGCATAGACTTATACATTGTATGTCTATGGATTCATATTAAGGTGTCTGTGTGAATGGGTTAAAACAGTATCTTCTTGCCATTTTAGTACCATTGGTTGCTATGGTGACTATTTTAAGTCTCTATTTTTACCAGAAAGACAGTGTTCAGCTTGCAGAACATATCAAAGAAAATGAACTGCGCCAGTTAGATTCTCTTATACAAATTAGTTACTTACATCTAAACACTATCACTGAAGATTTAAACCGTCTCACTTATCAATTACAGCAAGAACCTCTTCATGAACCATTACGGGTCTTGGAAAAGGCAAATGTACTAAAACAATTTAAGAGCATCCTTATTACCTCAGAGCTCTATGACTCCATTCGATTAATTGACTATAAAAACAGCCAAGTTCTTCTCCTGGACAAGGTGAAAGATGGCTTTCATATTGATTACAGTAAAGTCATTGAAGAACCACAAGAATTAAAAAATATAGATCATACATTTTCTCTTAATAATAAAATAAGCTACATTTATAAACATCAAAATAAAGTATCATTTTATCAACATTTAAAATTAGAACACAGCAATTGGGTTGTGCAGCTAAGTTACCACCAAATCCCTGTTAGTAATATTGCAAGCAATAAAGAGCGTACAAATTTTATTATTAACAATGATGCAAAATGGATCACACAGCCATACTTAAACAAATCACTGACCCCATCAAGAGATGATAATACAAGTTCTGATGACGTACTTTTCTCTGTTACCTATCCTTATTTATGGAACGCTGTAAAACGATTAAACAAAGGACAAACGATCATTGGTGACTATCTCTACACCTATACCCCACTGATATTTAAAGATAAAAAATTAAATAAAAATATAGATAAAAACACATCTGAGTGGGTGTTAATTTCCTCACTAAATTTTGATAAAGAACTGAACAATCTGTATTTTTCTAATTTTACACGAATACGTTTAACCGCCATTTATATTACGTTTTTTATTTTAATTATTAGCTCAGCAATGTTGATACGACGATTAATTAAGAATCGTAAAAATGAACAGACATTACGTAAGCAACGAGATCAAAATCTAAAAAGATATACGGCGGTTATTAAAAATAGCGAAGATGGTATTGTAGCACTCAATAAAAATAGAGAAATTACAGCGATTAATGACGCTGCTTTTAAAATACTTAATATTCATTCTCGCGCTTTACAAAAACCATTAATAGGTCTCTTCTATTCAAAACAAATTCAAGATGAACTCACAACCTTACTTAATACTATTGATCAATTACCTAACACAGAGCATTTAAAGACTCATATAAAACTTAAATATAAACGTTCAAAACACCTTGAAGTTATTGCAACTAAGCAAGTTGATAATGTTGAAGATAACATTTTACTTCATATTGCTGATATAACTTATTGGGTTAATCGTGAGAAGAAATTACAAGCCTTATCTCGCGCAGCAGAACAAAGCGCAGAATCCGTTATCATTACCGATAAAAATGGCTTTATTCAGTATGTAAATACGGCTTATGTAAAAATGAGTAACAAGCCTTTAAATCAGCTTATTGGTAGCCACAGCTCAATTTGTATTAATGACTATATCGATAATAAGCATGAACAAGATGAACTCATTAGCAAATTAGTCTCAGGACAATCCATTCGCCATGTTATTACCAAAAAAACGGATAACGATATAATTTATATGGATTATACCATTTCACCTATTCGCGGTGATGATGGCAATATTTGTAACTACATAGCAACAAGCAAAGACATAACAGACAGAGTCAGTTATGAAAATAGATTACACCGTCTTGCACACTATGATGCATTAACCCAGTTACCGAATAGAACAATGTTTACTCAAGATATTGCACACAGCATGCAAGAAGCAATTCGACATAAGGCTCAAATTGCTATCATCGTGATCGATTTAGAATTAACAAAACAGCTTCATGAATCCATGAGTAATGAAGACATTGAAAAAATCCTTTTAATTGTCTCAAAACGGATAAAATCTAATTTACGTGAGACAGATGTTTTAGCCCGTATTGATACTAATGAATTTGGCATTTTAATCAGATCATTTCACGATTTACAAACAATCACGCAAGTGGCTGAACGATTACTACAAAATACTAATGCGCCGTTATCTATCGATAGCCAAGTACTTTCTATCTCAACTAACATTGGTATTGCATTAAGCTCAGACACCGAATCAGACCCAAAGCTGATACAAAAATACGCTCACATGGCCTTATATCGCGCTAAAGGATTATCCGGTAGCAACTACTGCTATTTCACTGAATCGATGGAAGCGGAAAACATTCAGCGTTTAATACTTGAGTCTGACCTTCGGAAATCCGTTGGTAGTGAACAATATGAATACTTCTATCAACCTAAGGTGAATGCCAATACACACACACTGTGCGGTGTTGAAGCCCTACTACGTTGGAAGAACAGCAAAGGAGAATACCGTTCACCTATTGATGTTATCCCTGTTTTAGAATCATCCGAGCTTATTATCGATGCTGGGCGTTACCTGATAAATCAAGCATGCCTTCAATTAAAATCTTGGCAAGACAAAGAGTATTACTTTGATATTGCAATCAATATTTCTGCAAGACAGTTATTAGAAGCCGACTTAGTAGAAACAATAACACAAGCGATTAACAATACGGGTTGTAACCCTCATTTTCTCGAACTTGAATTAACAGAAAGCGTGCTCATGTGTGATGTTAATTTTGCTTTAAAACAGCTTAAATCTTTACGTAAACTAGGCATTAAAATCGCTATTGATGATTTCGGAACTGGTTACTCTTCCCTCGCTTATCTTTCGCGCTTTCCTATAAACATTCTAAAAGTCGATAGAGAATTCATCAAAGATCTGCCTTTTAACAAAGACAGTATTACGATTTGTCGTTCTATCATAGAACTTGCTCATAATTTAAATTTAACAATTGTCGCTGAAGGTGTTGAAACAGAAGTTCAACTTAAGTTCTTAGAATCTCTCGGCGTGGAAGAATTACAAGGCTTTTATTTTGATAAACCATTACCATTATCCGATTTTGAGAGGAAATATTTAAACACAAATGAAATAAGGTCAACTTTAAGTTGAAAACAAGGTTCTCATCATTCTTAATGTGTCTTATTATTATGGTAATGAAATTGTTATGTAGGATGCTTTGATGAGCTTTGATGACCACTTAAATAACTTTATCAAGCAGCGCGATCAATTTGGTGGCACAGCCCAACAACGGCAGCAGAAACGTAATAGCTATGTCGTTGTCGATGCAACGGATCAAAGTAAAGCCCGTGAGTCGATGGCTCGTGAACAAGAATTAGCTGCAAAACGTGCTGAATTTGAAACCAAACAACACCATGAACGCGTGAGTGGGCGTTGTGTTTTACCAGATGAAGCACAAACATTGGAAAACAATAAATTACAAGCAAGACCGGCAGATCCTAGTCGTATCGCATATATACAGCAGCTTAAAAAAGATCTAAAACTCAAAAAATACAGTAACTGATTTTATCTTCATTCATCAAAAGGAAGCTATCGCAATAGCTTCCTTTTTTATTGTAAATAACCAAATAAAATTACAATAAGTTTTAATCACAATAAATAGAACACAAAAAACAAGCACAAATTACAGCATTGAATACTCTTAAAGTGTAAATCGCTCAATTTTTTTAATTTTTTATCCAAATAAATCAAAAAACATCTGTGCAAAAAACAACCAATCTTATATTGTGAGAAATTTCCGTTTTTTTTCAATTGCATTCATAATAACTAAAATTTCATTTTAACCTTCGTATTACAGTGCACATTTCGTTATAAATATGACTCAACTTACTGATTTAGGCAAAAACAATAAGATAAGCATATGTTTTATAATAAAAATTAAATTTAAAAGATGGCATTTATGTAATTTTTATTTGCAGTTTTAACCTTCGAAAAATAACAACCGTCAACGCATAAAAATAAAACAATTCAATAACATCAAGAGCACCAGAAAGTAACTTCATTTACTTTTTAAAGTAGGTATATTCGATATTTTATACAATATCACCACTTAAAGCTTAATTGACTACTACATTATAATTTGAATAGCAATATGGTAAGAATACCTTTTAAACGTTAAAATTAGCGTCAAAGAAGTACAATAGAAGATTATCGATGAACACAACTATTCAAATTAATGAGCTCGAATCATTGCTCATAGCAATAATCGTGCTTTTTCTAGGTTACTTTATTAATAGTAAAGTTGCGATTTTAAGAAAGTATAACATTCCAGAGCCGATTGTTGGTGGCTTGGTTGTTGCTGTTATTATAACAATTTTTCATTTCCAAGGGTTTGATATTAGCTTCAAGCTAAGTATGAAAAATGCATTAATGGAAATGTTCTTCGCAACAGTTGGCCTTGCTGCTAGCTATAAACTCTTAGCGAAAGGTGGATCACGTGTCTTCTTATTCCTAGCCTTAGCAACGGTATTTATTGTTATTCAAAATGCTGTTGGCGTTGGCTTAAGTAAGCTACTTGGTCTAGATCCATTACTGGGTCTTGTTGTTGGCTCGATTACATTATCAGGCGGTCATGGTACAGGCGCCGCTTGGGCACAAACCTTCTCGACTGACTATGGCTTAAATACGCTTGAATTATCGATGGCATGTGCAACATTTGGGTTAGTCATGGGGGGTATTATTGGCGGACCTGTCGCACAGCGTCTTATTAATAAATACAACCTAAAATCAGATTTTGGTGAAAGTGGTAATCACCATATTGATCACCCTGATCTTGTAACATACAGCGACAAAGAAGAAGATCGTATTACCTCAAAGAATACAATTGAAGTGTTATTTATTCTTCTTGTCTGCGTTGCTGGTGCATCACATGCTAAAGAGTTTGTTGATAGCTTTGGTATTAGCGCACTTCGGATTCCTGAATTTGTTTACGCACTTTTCATTGGTGTCTTCATTACTAACTTTTGTGAAGGCACTAAGTGCTACAAAATCAATAAGGAAACCGTTGATGCTTTAGGTACTATCTCGTTATCCCTATTCCTTGCAATGGCCTTGATGAGCCTGCATTTATGGGAATTAATGGATCTCGCATTACCTATGTTGGTGATTCTTATCGTACAGACCATCGTGCTCGCGCTATTTGCTTACTTCGTAACTTTCCGCGTAATGGGTAAAAATTACGATGCCGCAATTATTGCTGGCGGCCACTGTGGCTTTGGTATGGGTGCAACACCAACAGCTGTAATGAACATGGGGGCACTTGTATCTCGAAATGGGCCATCACCACAGGCATTTATGGTTGTACCTATTGTTGGTGCTTTCTTTATTGATATTACTAACCTACTTGTACTACAGGGCTATATAAGTTTCCTTGGTCACTAATAGTAATCACACTTCATAGTTCATAAAGGGGAAAGAGATGCACTCTTTCCCCTTTTGTTATTCCTTTTGAAACACTCAATAACGCCACAAATAAATAACACCCCCATTACATTCACCTCTCAATTAAAACGCTATTCAAATTCAGTTACACTCTAACTTTCATACTTTCAGCTCATTTGTAACAAACAATTTCTAGCCAATTTTAAATTTAAATAATCTTGATAAGATTCGCGCACTTTAAAAAACCCATTTAGATATAACATTATCTTTGTTGGCAAAGTGATCTGCTGACATCGCCTTAATTGAGAAAAGTATGAAAAAATTTGATAGAGCAATGCAGATCTTACTTGCTGGATTCTGCATTAATTTGTGTATGGGTATTCTTTACGCATGGAGTGTTTTCAAAAAAGCACTTGTTGTTGATTTAGGCTGGTCAAATGCCGACGCTTCGCTACCTTATACGGTTGCCATTATTACCTTCTCATTATCATTATTGGTGGCAGGTATTCTGCAAGACCGTATGGGTCCACGTCGAGTACTCATCCTAGGTACAGTGATGGTTGGTCTAGGTATGATCATTTCAAGCTTTGCTACCACGCCTACGTTACTGATCGTAACATTCGGTATCTTAACAGGTAGTGGTATCGGTTTTGGCTACGCGTGTCTTAGCCCATCTGCAATGAAATGGTTCCACCCTTCGAAGAAAGGTCTAGTTAATGGCTTAATTGCAGCAGGCTTTGGTTTAGCAGCTGTATACTTAGCCCCGCTAACATCTTTCCTGATTAAAGAAGTTGGAATAAATACAAGTTTCTTAGTATTAGGTATTGCTGTACTTATTATTGCAGTGCCTCTTGCTTGTACCATTAACAATCCACCAGCAGGCTATACACCAGAAGTCCCTTCTGGCTACGATGTAAATAATAAATCAGGTAATGCTGCAGATCTAAACTGGCGTGCAATGCTAAAAACACCACAGTTTTACTCTCTTTGGGTAATGTATGCATTTGCTTCTGCATCAGGTTTGATGATCATTGGTAACATCACCTCTATTGCAGCAACACAAGCAAATATCGCAGATGCTGCATATTTAGTTGTAATTTTAGCAATATTCAACTCTGGTGGCCGTGTAGTTGCAGGTATCCTATCTGACAAGATCGGTGGCATTAAAACCCTCATGATTGCCTTTATTATGCAAGCAATCAACATGGTAATGTTCGCAACGTTTAAGTCTGATTTTACGTTAATTATTGGTGCAGCCGTTGCAGGTATTGGTTACGGAACACTGCTTGCAGTATTCCCATCAATCATTGCTGATTTCTATGGTTTGAAAAACTATGGTGCAAACTATGGTGTACTTTATACCGCTTGGGGTGTGAGTGGTTTCATTGGCCCTGTCGTAGCGGCGTTCGCTGTTGATACTACAGGTACTTACACACTGGCATATACCGTGTGTTCTATCATGCTTGGTGTCGCGGTTGTGCTTTCTTTTGTGACTAAAAAAGTAGATTCAGTCGCACTGGCAGCAAAAGCGACAAACGCATAACGAACTAAAATATAAGTAAGAAAGACTCAATTTTTATTGAGTCTTTCTTTATAAGACAATATTCCCCAATTCGCAAAAAATTCAAAACACTAATTCGAATAATAGAAAAAAATCAGACTTAAATACTTAATACATCGACTAAATATGATATTTAAGTTTAATCTACGACAAAATACCAAACAATTTAACTACAAAGCAGCACTCCCACCAAACCGCATAAAAAATCATAATTATGCAAATTGAACATCTTTGAAGATATCAAGATACAACTTAACCTCTGCGTTCACCAACTTAAAACACCCGTTTAAATAAGGCCACGGCGCAATAATCACGCCAATACACTCATTATTTTCAATCCCTAACCTCACACTATTCAAAGCACCCAGCATGAATAATTAGTCACATATGGTAATGATTATTATTTTATTCTAATTTTCATCTTGTTAGCTTTTCGTGATCTATATCTTTTCGTTCACTAGACCTTTTATTTTCTCTTCCTATAATTAACAACTGTTAACATGTTGTTAAAATTATTAACGATCTATTTTTAATTTCACATCAAGACCAACAAAGGAAGGTACAAATGGCTAATAAATTATCAGTGGTATTTGCGGCGTTAGCCTCTTCAACTGCCCTTTTTGCTGCAAACGCCAATGCTGAAACTACGTTAGACAAAGTGATGAAACAAGGTTATGTCCAATGTGGCGTAAGTGCAGGTCTACCTGGCTTTTCAAACCCTAATGCAAAAGGTCAATGGGAAGGCCTTGATGTAGAATTCTGTCAAGCTATTGCGGCAGCAACTATTGGCGATAAATCGAAAGTTAAATACATCCCACTGACAGCAAAAGAGCGTTTCACTGCACTACAGTCTGGTGAAATTGATGTTTTATCGCGAAATACTACATGGACACTCCACCGTGATACCTCTTTAGGCCTCAACTTTACCGGTATTAACTATTACGACGGTCAAGGCTTTATGGTTAAAAAAGACATGGGCATAAAAAGCGCTAAAGAATTAGATGGTGCGGCAGTTTGTGTGCAATCAGGAACGACTACGGAGCTAAACCTTGCTGATTACTTCCGTGTTAATGGTATGACTTATAAGCCAGTTGTATTTGATACAGCACCTCAAACATCTAAAGGCTTTGATTCTGGTCGTTGTGACGTATTAACAACGGATCAATCTGGTCTATATGCTCTGCGTTTAAACTTAAAAGATCCTAATTCAGCTGTTGTACTACCAGAAATTATTTCTAAAGAGCCTTTAGGCCCTGTAGTCCGTCAAGGTGATGACCAATGGTTCAACGTAGTTCGCTGGACGCTCTTCACTATGATCAATGCTGAAGAATTCAATGTAACTTCTGCTAACATTGATAAATTAGCGAAAGAATCAAAAGATCCAAATATCCGTCGTCTTATTGGCTTAGATGGACCAAAAGGTAAAGGCTTAGGACTTAAAGATGATTGGGGCTACCAGATTATCAAACAAGTAGGTAACTACGGTGAGAGCTTTGAGCGTACTGTCGGTGAAGGCTCACCACTTAAAATTAAACGTGGTTTAAACGCGCTTTGGACGAACGGTGGTATCCAATACGCACCACCAATTCGTTAATCACACGCATAGATATTTATTGAAAGAAACATAGTACAACGTAGCACTATATAGGGATTCGGCAACGGGTCCCTACTTTTACATCTCAATAGGAACTGAGGTTGTTGTATGGCTCCTACACCACATACATCGGATGTATCGAATCCAAAGTCCAAACAGAACATTTTTTATAACCCAACTTTCAGAGCGGTTATTTTTCAACTTATTGCTGTTATTGGGCTAGTGTTCTTTTTTTACTCCATCGTAAATAATGCCCTTACCAATTTAGAATCACGAGGTATCTCGACAGGATTTGACTTTCTTAACCAAGAAGCCGGATTTGGTATTGGCTTAACACTGATTGATTACGATGAAACTTACACTTATGGGCGAACCTTTGTTATTGGATTACTAAATACTGCGTTAGTTGCAGGATTAGGTATTATCCTTGCCACAATTATTGGCTTTATCATGGGCATTGCTCGACTCTCTTCAAATTGGTTAATCAGCCGTTTAGCTGCTGTTTATATTGAAGTCTTTCGTAATATTCCTTTATTACTGCAAATCTTTTTTTGGTACTTTGCAGTACTCCAGGCACTTCCCTCTCCTCGACAAAGTATCAGCTTAGGCGAAGCTATATTTTTAAATATTCGCGGACTATCTATTCCTAGCCCTATCTATGGCTCGGGCTCTGAAATTGTTGGATGGTGTTTAGCCATTGCTGTTGTTATTTCTTTGTTCTTTTATCAATATGCTAAGAAAAAACAACAACAAACAGGTCAACAACTTCCCGTACTATTAACCGTAACAGGATTAGTTTTAGGCTTGCCGTTAATCGCCTTTTTTGTCACAGGTATGCCCATTGATTTGGAATATCCAGAACTTAAAGGTTTTAACTTTAAAGGTGGAATAACCATCCTTCCTGAACTTGCAGCCCTTTTACTGGCACTAAGCATCTATACCGCTTCATTTATTGCTGAAATTGTTCGTTCAGGTATCAATGCTGTTAGTCATGGTCAAACCGAAGCCGCTGAAGCGTTAGGGTTATCGAGAAATAAAACCTTACGCCTTGTCGTTGTACCGCAAGCACTGCGTATTATTATTCCGCCGCTCACCAGCCAATATTTAAATTTAACCAAAAACTCATCGCTTGCGATGGCCATTGGCTATCCCGATCTTATTTCTGTCTTTGCAGGAACAACCTTAAACCAAACAGGTCAAGCTATTGAAATCATAGCAATGACTATGGCTGTCTATCTCACATTAAGCCTATTCACCTCTTTGGTGATGAATATCTATAACAAGAAAGTCGCGTTGGTAGAGAGGTAATCACTATGAATAAACATCAATTTCAACCCGATCTACCGCCACCAGCTAATACCGTCGGGATTATAGGCTGGTTACGTACCAACTTATTTTCCTCTTTGACCAATAGTATCGCGACATTTCTCTTAGGCTATTTTGCTATTTTAGGCATTTGGTACATCGTTGAATGGGCATTTATTAATGCTGACTGGACAGGTGATAGCCGTGATGCATGTACCAGTAGTGGTGCATGCTGGACATTTATTAACGTCCGTTTTGATCAGTTTATGTTTGGCTTTTATCCAACAGAAGAGCTGTGGCGACCTAAACTTTTTTACGCAACATTAGCCCTGTTCATTGGACTATTAGCTTACGAAAAAACACCTTATCGTGGATGGATATGGCTATTTTTCGTCAACATTTATCCATTCATTGCCGGCTTCCTGCTTTATGGTGGCGTATTTGGTTTACCGATTGTTGAAACGCACTTATGGGGCGGCCTATTAATTACCTTAGTAATTGCGATTGTTGGTATTGTGGTTTCTTTACCCATCGGCGTCGTACTCGCCTTAGGGCGACGTTCAGAAATGCCTATAATTCGTAGTATTTGTACGGTTTATATTGAGTTATGGCGAGGTGTTCCACTGATCACCGTACTCTTTATGGCATCGGTGATGCTCCCTCTTTTCCTTTCCGCCGAAATGGAAACCAATAAATTATTCCGCGCACTTATTGGTGTGGTGATGTTTAGTGCCGCTTATATGGCAGAGGTTATTCGTGGAGGCTTACAAGCAATCCCTAAAGGGCAATATGAAGCAGCGGATGCATTAGGTTTAACGTATTGGAAGAAGATGTACCTTATCGTTTTACCTCAAGCGTTAAAGATTACCATTCCCTCTATCGTAAATACGTTTATCGGCTTGTTTAAAGATACCAGCTTAGTCCTCATTATCGGTATGTTTGATGTATTAGGTATAGGGCAAGCAGCCACCAGCGATCCTGAATGGTTAGGCTTTGCAACTGAAAGCTATGTCTTCGTTGCTTTAGTCTTCTGGATTTTCTGTTTTGGGATGTCACGTTACAGTATTTATTTAGAAAACAAATTACACACTGGGCACAAACGTTAGCAAGGACAGCATTATGACGAGTAGTACTTCAAAACCTAACACGGATAACACCAGCTCTGATCTTATGATCCAGCTAACTGATGTGAATAAGTGGTATGGTCAATTCCATGTTCTGAAAAATATTAACTTACAAGTAAAGAAAGGCGAGAAGATCGTGATTTGTGGTCCTTCAGGATCAGGTAAATCAACCATGATCAGATGTATTAACAGCTTAGAAGAACACCAAAAAGGACAAATTATTGTTGGCGGTACAGAGCTAACTGATGATTTGAAAAATATCGAATTAGTACGTAAAGAAGTCGGCATGTGTTTCCAGCACTTCAACCTCTTCCCTCACCTAACGGTATTAGAAAATTGTACTCTTGCTCCTATTTGGGTGAAGAAAATGCCAAAGAAAGAAGCAGAAGCGTTAGCGATGAAGTACCTTGAGCGGGTACAAATTACCGATCAGGCGAATAAATTCCCAGGACAACTTTCTGGTGGTCAGCAACAACGTGTTGCTATCGCCCGCTCACTTTGTATGAATCCGCAAGTTATGCTTTTTGATGAGCCTACATCAGCACTCGATCCTGAAATGGTTAGAGAAGTGCTTGATGTTATGGTTGAATTGGCAAATGAAGGCATGACGATGCTTTGTGTGACTCACGAAATGGGGTTTGCACGACAAGTTGCTGATCGGGTTATATTCATGGATCAAGGTGAAATCATTGAAGAAAATAATCCACATGATTTCTTTGATAATCCAAAATCTGATCGTACCCAATTGTTCTTAAGCCAAATATTACATTAAGCCGTATAATTTAAATGTTTCAAAGAAAACAAGTGATTAGTAGCGCTAACCATAGTTACTTTGAAACATTTACTTACACATTTGTCTGATTTTCATCGCCGCGGTTAAGTAATATACGAGCTAAGTGATGATAACGTGCTTCAGTACAAATATTTTAATGTTGAGTGCTTAGTTAAACTTGCTTTTATGGTAATTTAGCCTCATATATAAATTAATAGTCTCAATATAACTACCCTAAGGGGATTTTTATGAACGATCGTATAGTTAATCGTGACGGCGGTTACGAAGGCTTACTATCTACCAACAAGGTTCTACGTAACACCTACTTCCTACTTTCGTTAACTTTGTTATTTTCTGCAGGTATTGCAGGTGTAGCGATGGCAATGAATGTACCGCCTGTACACTGGATTGTATTACTTGTAGGTTTCTATGGTTTAATTTTCTTAACCGAACGTAACCGAGATAGCAGCTTAGGCTTAGTTTTCGTCTTCGCACTGACTGGATTTATGGGTTATACCTTAGGTCCAATTCTAAACATGTATGTTGGCGCGGGTATGGGCGATGTTGTAATGACTGCCCTAGGTGGTACAGCAGTAACTTTCCTTGGCTGTTCAGCTTACGCACTAACAACTAAACGTGACCTATCGTTCTTAAACGGTATGTTAATGGCAGGCTTTATCGCAATTCTTGTTGCAGTGGTTGCTAATATCTTCTTGAAGATGCCAATGCTGTCACTTGCTATTAGCGGTATGTTTGTTCTGTTCTCATCAGCTGCAATTCTATTGACTACACAGTCAATTGTTCGTGGTGGTGAAACAAACTACATTTCAGCGACAGTAACGTTGTACGTTTCTATCTACAACCTGTTCCTAAGCTTGTTGCAAATTCTTGGTGTTATCAACAGCGATAATAACTAATAGCAACCGCTATTCTTAATACTAAATGCCCGCTATCTTGCGGGCATTTTTATATCAGCAATAGTCAAATACATCAACATAGTGAACAGTTTTACTTGCAGCGCCGTACCACACTCACTATGCTTTGAGCCGTAATGAATACCGAGGCTCACCATGCTTGAATTTAATAAAAAAGAAATCGAAACAGATGCACAAGGCTATCTGAAAAATGTTAGTGACTGGTGTGAAGAACTTGTCCCTTTACTTGCAGAAGAAGAAGGGATTGATCTTTCTGCTGCGCACTGGGAAGTGATCCATTTTGTACGCGAATTTTATTTAGAATTTAATACATCACCGGCTGTCCGTATGTTGGTTAAAGCAATGGCGAAAAAATACGGCGAAGAAAAAGGAAATTCTCGTTATCTTTATCGCCTATTCCCTAAAGGACCAGCAAAACAAGCAACAAAATTAGCCGGATTACCGAAACCAGTAAAATGCATTTAATTCACTACTGTTACTAACCCTCTGTGGTCACAGGATACGCATTGACTTGCTATTTTGTGACCCTCTGTTATTGACAACAATGTCTACTTAATCGTAAATCCATCAACATGCCGCCATTCCAACTCTTCCGTTGTTATTGACTTAACATCAGCGAGCTTTACCCCGCTCCCTAACCAAAGTAATAACGCATCTATATTTTCTTTTTCACCACAAGCTAAAATTTCCACACTGCCATCAGGTAGGTTTTTCGCATAGCCTTTTAAACTGTATTTCAACCCTTCATGAGCAGTGTGAAAACGAAAACCCACCCCTTGCACACGGCCTGTAATATTCGCTCTTATACATAACTGTGACATTCATCACCTCAAGTTCTAAGTAATTTTGTCGATGTATATGTAGTTACACCATCAATGTTATCTCGCAACCACTTATCTATGCTCATTAGGATGTAAGTATGAAAGAAGTCGCTTTTCGATGGATCGATAAATACCTTATACATTTAAAAATTACAGAAAAATTTTACTTACTTTTTCTTCTTCCGTTTGCCGCTATTATCTTTGTTAGTGCTATTTTAGTTGATGCCGCCTCTCAACAACGCTTAGAAATAACACAGCAACAACTAAAGCTGACCGCTAACATCCTCCAACAACAAAATATTTCTTCTACTGATGCTGCCATTTTACTGCAAAATAGCGCAATAAAAGTGACAAATTCATCATCAGATTCTGTATTAGTGAATGGTCAAAATTATAGTTTACAAGCTGTCACACAGACTGGATTATTTGATTATTTATCAACAACTCAGTTTATAGTCACTGGCATTTTATTGGTTATTATTCTTGCTTCTGTGTACTACATCATGACCTTCATTGGCGGTGCGATGTTTAATATGCAAAAAGCGCTACAAAGTTTAGCCGATGGGGATCTCACCCACCGATTAAATTTCTTTCCTGTTCGAGATGAATTTAGCCTGATTGCTATCACAATTGATAAAGTCGCAGAACGTGAACAACAGTTAGTACTCGCAACGCAACAAGCTGTCGCGCTTATGCAACAAATAAGTGTGGATTTACATCGTCGCAGTGATAACAGTGGTGATTTATCACAATCTCAACAAAGCCATTTAGATTCACTCGCAAGTGCGACTGAAGAAATGGCAAGCTCAATTCGTGAAGTTGCTACCCACGCCCACGAAACATCACTGCAAACTCAAGAAGCACAATCGGTGAGTGAAAATGGTCGTGTAAAAGTAAGCGAAACAAAAAATGCCATTTCGATTCTTTCTAATGAAATTAATTCCGCCGCTCAAGCAGTATCTGCGTTAGATAGCAATGCGGCAAAAATTGATGACGTTGTCACAACCATTAATGGTATTTCAGAACAAACTAACCTACTTGCACTAAACGCAGCAATTGAAGCGGCACGTGCGGGTGAACAAGGGCGTGGGTTTGCCGTGGTTGCAGATGAAGTACGTACCCTTGCTGGGCGTACCCAAAGTGCTACTGTTGAAATTCAGCAAATGATTGAATCACTGCAACAAAATAGCCAACAGCTCATTGCTGTTATGAAAAATACCGTTGATAACGCCATTAACAGTGAACAATTAATGGATTCTGTTGATAGCGAAATTGGCCAAATTAACGAACGAAACCAAGGGATATCTGATCGTAGTTCCGAGATTGCAGCAGCTGCAGAACAACAAGGTGCTGTTGCTGAAAATATCGCAAGCAGCGTTGAACAGGTTCGCACCCAATCCAGTCAGATAGCACAGATGATCAGTGAATCTAGTAATGAGATTGAACAACTGAGCCAGCAAGCACAAACCCTTGAACACTTAATGAGTGGTTTAAAAGCCTCATAACCAGTTCCATTGCTTAAATCCTCTTTTATGCCGCTATCTTGTTTGTATCCGATAAGATAGCGGCTTTTTCATTTGATTTTATATGCCTAGAGAAAGATAATACGCCCCCACTCGAATTCCATACTGGGCATGTTCATGACAGCTTCTATTTATTTGGTAAAAGGCCGCGAAAAATCACTACGTCGTCGCCACCCTTGGGTTTTCTCTCGCGGTATTGATCGCATTGAAGGTAAACCAGGCTTAGGCGAAACCGTCGATATTTACGACAACAAAGGCGAATGGTTAGCAAAAGGCGCTTATTCACCACAATCACAAATTCGCGTTCGCGTATGGAGTTTTGAGAAAAACGAAAATATCGACGTTAACTTCTTGATTAAACGTCTAAACCAAGCACAAGGTTTGCGCGATATTTTAGCTCAGCGTGATGGCTTAACAGGTTATCGTTTAATTGCAGCAGAATCTGATGGCCTACCGGGCATTACGATTGACCGTTACCAAAACTTTTTAGTTTGTCAGTTACTCAGTGCTGGTGCTGAAGCACAACGTGATGTGCTGATTGAAGCGCTTCAACACTGCTACCCAGAATGTAGCATCTACGAACGTTCTGATGTTTCTGTGCGTAAAAAAGAAGGCTTGAAACAACGTACAGGCGTTCTTCATGGTGAAGAGCCACCTAAATTTGTAATGATTGAAGAAAACGGCGTTAAAATTAACGTTGATATTGTTGGTGGTCATAAAACAGGTTTCTATCTTGACCAACGTGACAGCCGTGAAGCTTCTGTTAAATACGTTAACGGCAAACGTGTACTTAACTGTTTCTGCTACACCGGTGGTTTCGGTCTTTATGCACTGAAAGGTGGCGCTAAAGAAGTGGTTAACGTTGATGTCTCTCAACACGCGCTTGATACTGCATTACAAAATGCACAAGACAACGGCTTCCCTGTTGAAAATGCACAATTCTTAAATGCTGATGTATTCAAATTACTACGTGAGTACCGTGATCGTGGCGAGTTATTTGATGTTGTGATTATGGATCCACCAAAGTTTGCTGAATCTAAATCTCAGCTTGTTGGTGCATGCCGTGGTTACAAAGATATCAATATGCTAGCAATGCAAATTCTTAAACCTGGTGGTACGTTACTGACTTACTCTTGCTCAGGTTTAATGGATAACGGCTTATTCCAAAAAATCATTGCCGATGCCGCTCTTGATGCGAAGCGTGATGTTCAATTTATTGAGCGTTTTAGCCAAGCGGCGGATCATCCATTAGATAGCGCCTACCCTGAGGGTTTCTACCTAAAAGGATTTGCGTGTTACGTTAAGTAATCATCAAATTAGCTTTAATTAGTGCCTAATGTAACGAAAGCCCAATGAGCATAACTCATTGGGCTTTTTATTTTCTAACTGTTTATAAGCTTAATTACAAATAGACATTATTTGTCATTGGTATTAATAAAAGAATACAATAAGAAAATACCAATAGCGCATTTAGCTATCAACAAATACAAGGAATTAACATGAAATTACGTACAGCACTTTTAACCTTAGCCGTTTGTGGTGTGAGCTTCTCTTCTTTTGCTAACGTTTCGCTTACACTACCCGACTCAGCTGATCTTGTGCTTGTTAATGGTACAAAAGCGCAAGGTAACGGCCCACTGTCATTAAAAGATGGTGATAATCAAATCGCTTTTCGCTATGAAACTAATTACCGTGAAAACGGCGATACTCACCTATTCAAATCTGAAGTTGTGATCGTCACATTTGATGGTACAGACGCACACTACACATTGAATCTACCTAAAATTCATAGCCAATATGAAGCTAGAGCATTTAACAAGCAGCCAAATGTTGTAATTACAGACAAACAAAATAATGATATCGCCATTAAGCAGGATGTATTAATCAAAAATGGCGTGCAAATTGGACGAAATTTTCAGCAAGAAATCGCTAAGTATAATTTAAGTAACGCACCAGCAGCTCTAACCACTGCTATTTCTGTTTCTGTACCTCAAGTACAACAAATTGCTGTTGAAAAAAGTGGAAAAGTCGATCAAGCCTACGTAACCAAGATGCTAAATTACTGGTACAAAAAAGCAGACAAGGCTACGCAAGAACAATTCAAATCTGCTATTAACAAATAAGTAATTTATAAAACTTTTTCTAATCAATAGGATAGCTTACAACTTGTGGCTATCCTACATATTGCATTATAAAAACACTGCGCCAAAAAAGCATTTAACCAGCACTCCTCCGACCACAAAAAAGCCCTAAATACTGTTGAAGACTTGCTTTTAATTCAATAACAGCAAGTTTATTTACATTTTTTTTACACCTTTCCGAGAGCATGTCTGAAGATCAGTACATCGCATCGTGCAAATTTAGCTATCAGCATTATAGTTTTTTTACGGCACTCAAAAAGATTCACAAAAGAATAACGGACAAACTGAGTGTTGCTTATTTTACTGAAACTAAAAGGATACCTAATGGATAATGGTAAACATGGAACGATGAGGAAAGGGATTTTCACTCTTAGTACTCTAACTATGTCATGCTTATTTGCATTCAACGCACAAGCTGCTGTTGATTGTACTGACCTTACAGAATGGAAAAGTGACAGCGTTTATACTGGCGGCGATCAAGTTAAACAAGCGGGTGTTGCTTATAAAGCAAATTACTGGACACAGAATAATTCTCCGAAAGACAACAACGGTCCGTATTCACAATGGGTTCAACTCGATCTTTGTTCTGGTGGCGAGCCACCTATCGACCCACCAGTTGATCCAGTAGAAAATGCAGCACCTACAGCAAGCCTTACAGCACCAACAGCAACAACGGCTATCACAACCGGTGAAACTGTTCTCATCAAAGCAAATGCAACCGACACTGACGGTACTATTGCGAAAGTTGACTTCCTAGTCGACGGACAAGTTGTTGGTTCAACAACAACAGCTCCATACGAGTTTGCATGGACCGCAACAGAAGGCGTACATAGCCTTTCAGTTATGGCTTTTGATGATAAAAATGCAGCAAGTAGCCAAGCAAGTGTTAGCGTCGATGTTGCACCTGAAGGACCTGTTAACGAAGCGCCTACCGTTTCTGTTGCTGTTTCAGCGACAAGTGTGGAATTAGGTGAAGTTATTACCATTACTGCTGATGCTGCAGATACTGATGGCACGGTAGAAAAAGTTGATTTCTACGTAAATGGCGCACTGGTTGGCACCGCAGCTACAGCCCCTTATGCTCTTGAATACACAACGGTTCAAGCTGGCAATGCAAAAATCTTTGCTCGTGCAACTGATGACCAAAACAAAACTTCTGATTCTGCCGTAAGTTCTGTTGCAGTTAATGGCGCTGTTGTATCAAATGGTTGTCGTCCTGACGGTTTATACCAAACTGAAGGCGTAAATGTGCCTTACTGTTCTATCTATGATGAAGATGGCCGTGAAATGATGGGGGTTGATCACCCTCGTCGTGTTATTGGTTACTTCACTAGCTGGCGTGCAGGCGATGATCCTCAAAGTAGCTACTTAGTTAACGATATTCCATGGGAACAACTAACTCACATTAACTACGCATTCGTTAGTATTGGTGAAGACGGTAAAGTTAATATCGGTGACACATCAGATCCAAGTAATGCCGCTGTAGGTATGGAATGGGATGGCGTTGAAATCGACCCAGCACTTGGCTTTAAAGGTCACTTCGGTGCACTTGCAACAGCAAAAGCGAAACACGATGTTAAAACATTAATCTCTATCGGTGGCTGGGCTGAAACAGGCGGCCACTTCGGCACAGATGGTGGTCGTGCAGCTGATGGTGGATTCTACACGATGACAACAAATGCTGATGGTTCTATTAACCATGCAGGCATTGAGAAATTCGCCACATCTGCTGTTGAAATGTTACGTAAGTACAAGTTCGATGGCCTTGATATTGATTACGAATACCCAACGTCTATGGCGGGTGCAGGTAATCCATACGATAAAGAGTTCATGGAACCGCGTCGTCCATACCTATGGGCTTCTTACCAAGAACTGATGAAAGTACTTCGTGAAAAACTGGATGTTGCTTCAGCAGAAGATGGCATTCACTACATGCTAACGATTGCAGCACCATCATCTGGTTACCTACTACGTGGTATGGAAACATTTGATGTAACGAAATACTTAGATTATGTAAACATCATGTCTTACGACTTACACGGTGCTTGGAACGACCACGTTGGTCATAATGCTGCGCTATTTGATACAGGTAAAGATTCAGAGTTAGCACAGTGGAACGTATACGGCACTGCAGCATACGGTGGTATTGGTTACCTTAATACTGACTGGGCTTACCACTACTTCCGTGGTTCAATGCCTGCTGGTCGTATCAATATCGGTGTTCCATACTACACCCGTGGTTGGCAAGATGTTAAAGGTGGGGATAACGGTCTATGGGGTCGTGCAGCACTACCTAACCAGTCTGAGTGTCAGGCTGGTACTGGTGAAGGCGAGAAGAACAACTGTGGTTACGGTGCTATCGGTATCGACAACATGTGGCACGATCTTGATCCAAATGGTAAAGAAATGGGTGCCGGTTCTAACCCAATGTGGCACGCGAAAAACCTTGAGCAAGGTATCTTCGGTTCGTACACAGCCGCTTATGGCTTAGATCCTGTTAATGATCCACAAGATAAACTTGTTGGTTCGTATACCCGTAATTACGATGATGTCGCTGTTGCACCATGGCTATGGAATGCAGAGAAGAGCGTATTTATCTCTACAGAGGATAAAGCATCGGTTGGCGTGAAAGCTGACTACGTAATTGATAAAGAAATCGGTGGTATCATGTTCTGGGAGCTTGCAGGCGACTACAACTGTTACTTATTCGATGCAAACGGTAAGCGTACTAACACTATTGACGCAACTGAAAAGGCATGTGCTTCTGGTAACGGTGAGTACCACATGGGTAATGCTATGACGAAAGCTATCTACGATAAGTTTAAGTCAGCAACTCCATATGGTAATACAATCGCAACAGGTGCAATCCCAACTCAAGCAATTGATATTGCAGTTAACGTTAGCGGCTTCAAAGTTGGTGACCAAAACTACCCTATCAACCCAACCGTAACCTTTACCAATAACACAGGTACTGATTTACCGGGTGGAACTGAATTCCAGTTTGATATTCCAGTATCTGCACCCGATAACGCGAAAGATCAATCTGGTGGTGGTCTGAAAGTCATCTCTTCTGGTCATACTCGTGGTGATAACATTGGTGGCTTAGACGGAACAATGCACCGTGTTGCCTTTACTCTGCCTAAGTGGAAAACATTACCAGCGGGTGAAAGCTACGAGCTAGACTTTATTTACTACCTACCAATCTCAGGCCCTGCTAACTACTCAGTGAATGTAGATGGTAATGAGTATGCGTTTAAGTTTGAGCAACCAAACCTACCTATCGGTGATTTAAATGCCGATGGTGGTAATAATGGTGGCGGCGATACGGGTGGTAATAATGGCAACTGTGATTCAGATGGCCTAAATACTTACCCTAACTGGCCTCAGACTGATTGGCAAGGTACGCCAACTCATGCTGGTAGCGGCGATGAAATCATCCATGATGGTGCTGTATACAAAGCTAACTGGTGGACATCATCAGTACCAGGAAGTGACGGTAGTTGGACGAAAGTTTGTAACATCTAAATCAACGTCTAAGTAAAGTCCTACAAGCAGGTAGTTCGCTACCTGCTTTTTTAGTCACTGAAATCTAGAAAATAGGCTTTTATATAAATAAGATCGTTTACGTGGTTATTTTTCAACGCAATTTCATTTTTTCCAATAAAAAGAATTATTTTTACTTTAGTGAGCACCAATGTATTTTTAACCTTTAAAACAATCACTTAGCAACCTATCGACGACTAAGCGTGTGATTTACACATCCCAGATAAACTGATATCTATAAATATAATTAAATGCTGTTCTTTTTTATAACTCACTGTTATTTAATGTTTATCTTTAATCCTTTATGAAATAAACACCACCCAACACATTCCCTTAAGGCATAGCGCTACATTCACACTACCTATTAATTCGTTATTTTTATGCTAAAGTTTAGCCCGCAAAACATCCACGTAAGCATTGTTCGATGGTAGTACTGACTTAATGAAAAAAGCGATATGTCTAATAATTCTGATCATGTGTTCTTTGTCATTCCAAACATCAGCACATGCTCTCCATACTGAAAGAAAGAATACTGATATCGTTGTAGATTATGTTTACCAAAAAGCACATTTGAAAAACAAAATTAACTACGACGTATTTAAACAAGCCTTTATTGCGTATAACAAAACCAAGGGCAAAAAAAAGTCGTTACTAACAATCATTGATTATAGTAAACCTTCGACACAAAAAAGATTTTATGTAATTGATTTAAAACAAAACAAATTACTTTACAAAACATACGTATCGCATGGCATGAATAGCGGTTTGCTTAAAGCCGATAAGTTTTCGAATCAAGTAAATTCGCACAAGACGTCACTGGGTACATTTTTAACCGAATCGACTTATATAGGTGGTAATGGTTATTCTCTTAAACTAAATGGCTTAACCCGTGGTAAAAATGACAACGCCCTAAAACGCTATATTGTTATTCATGGTGCAAAATATGTTTCTGAAAAGTTTATTAAACGTAATGGCTATTTAGGTCGTAGTTGGGGCTGTCCAGCCCTACCTGAAGCAATTGCAAAGAAAATTATTGATACTATCAAAGGCGGTAGTGTTATTTTTGCTTACGCTTAATTTATTCATTGAAACGGGCTGTTAGTATTTAGCTAAAATAAGTTAAATGATAACAGCTTTTTTGTACCTCTATTTTCAATCAAGCCTTTTACTCCCTATAACTCATCCGTTAAGTTGTGATTTACTGTGTAATGTTAGAATGGTTTTAATTTTTCGAGGTTTAGTATGAATAAAGCACTTGTTGTTATTGATTTTATTAATGATATCGTTGATTTAAACGGGAAAATACCTAGTTGTGCTCAACAAGTTATTGATAATAATACAATTGAAAATGCAAACCGCTCAATTCTATGGGCACAAAGCCAACATATTCCTTGTATTTATGTCAAAGTAGGTTTTCATAATCACTATCTCGATCTCCCCCTACACTCGCCAATGTTCGGTAAAGCGCAATCTATCAATGCATTAAACTTGAACGATTGGGGAACACAATTTCATCAAAATTTACTGATAAGTAAAGACGATATTGTGATCACTAAACCAAGAGTCAATCCTTTCCATAACACACAGTTAGATAGCGTATTAAGTGCAAATAAGATCACTGATATTTACTTTTGTGGGGTAAGCACAACATGGGCGATTCAATCTGCGGCTAGAGATGCTCATGATAGAGATTATCAGGTGCATATTATTGCAGATGCTTGTACAGCGGCAACAGAAGAAGAACACAATATTTCACTTGCAACCTTGGCTCGCATAGCAACAATACACCAATCAACGAATATTAAATAAAAGCGATGTGAGTTTCATACTGGTATGAATGGTTGAAATAAATAAACCGCATAATCTTTTTTATAGCAACAAGATATTATGCGGTTTTATTATGATTTAAATATCATCTTCCCAAGGCATATCAGGAAGCGCTGCTAAGTTTTCGCTATAACGCTTGAGATCAAATTTACCATCATTTTTCATAACATCAAAAACTTCAATGGATAATGCGCACGCTATCATTTGAATTGCTTCATCTCGTGGTGTACCTGTCATTACAAGACGCATTAGCGTTTCTTTAACAACTAACGGCTCACCGTCAGCAAGTTGATTTTCAACCGTCTCAACAAGCATATCGCCTGTCATGATATCTTCGTTTTCCATTTATAACAGCCTATCTAAAATTTGACATATTCTAACTTAACTCGTTAGGTAATAGCTAACCTAGACCAATAAGCTAAACAATATGTTTAATCATTAACCTTAAGCAATGATAACAACGCAGGTGTTGCCTCTTTCATTGATGTAAACGAATGCTGAGCCTGAGCAGTTAATTCTATATTATGACTATTTACAAAAACCGCATAGGTATTAGCATTCAGTGCTGACATTAAGCCAGTACGGCTATCTTCTACTGCAACCGCCTTTTCAGGCAGCACACGCATTGTTTTACAGGCCTGTAAATATACATCTGGCGCAGGTTTATTATTTGCCACTTCATATCCACTGAATACATGCTCAAAGAGTGCTAACCAGCCATGTTGCGCTAAAACACCTTGCACGTAATCTTTTGGAGCTCCGGTGACGACAGCCATCGGCACTTTACCCGATAAGGTTTTGAGCAATTCATCCACACCAGGCATCGGTGGTATGCCTTTTTCAACGATCATCTTCTCTGTTAATGCTTCCATCTCTTCAATCATTACCGTTTCCGTTAGCGGTATATTGTATTGATAGATAAAGTGCTCTGCGATCTGAGGCCAAGTTACGCCAGCGTACTGAGACATGAACGTCTCAGAATTTAGTTCAACGCCATAGCTAGCTAAATACTGACTCCAATTCACAGCATGAAAGCGCTCAGAGTCAACGAGTGTGCCATCAAAATCAAAAAATATCGTTTGCATGTACTACCTGAAAAATACGAATAATTCTTACTTTATAGCACGACTATGATTATCCATGTAGCTTGTTAGTTAAACATTTGTAGGGATCGTACAAGCTGCATTCTGTTCAAGTAATCTCATTACCTGTTTGATTTCAACGGCAGGGCTAAAATAGAAACCTTGAATATAGTGGCAGCCCATTTTAGATAAAATACGCACTTGAGCTTCAGATTCAACACCTTCAGCAACAACATCTAGGTTTAGCTTTCGGCTCATATCCATCACGAGAGAAACTAAAATTTGGCTTTCAACACTATGTTCTATATCAATAATGAAACTTCTATCAATTTTAATGACATTTGGTTTATTGGCGATAATAGCTGACATTGAGGAATAACCTGTGCCAAAATCATCAATCGCAATAGATATCCCTTTTTGAGAAAATTCAGATAATAATTCCAAAATATTATTACCTTCATCTAATGCTGCAGATTCGGTTATTTCAATCATGATTTTATCAAACGGTAAGTTATATCGTTCAATAACATCGTAGATATATTTTTGATCACAGCTTGAGAACTCACGAACAGAACGATTTATAGATATACAAATATCAGTAAAACCCTGCTGACGAATATCTGCAAGATCACAACACGCTTTATCAAAAACTATTTTCCCAAGATCACCAATCAGGCCATATTTCTCTGCCATCTCAACGAAAATAACAGGTGATATATACCCTTCTTCTTCATCAAACCAACGCGTAAGAGCTTCAAACTTACATACTTTACCTGTTTCAATGTCAATGATTGGCTGATAATAAACTTGTATTTTATATTCTGATATAGCTTTAATTAGACGATCTTTCAATCTTAATTGACGTATATATTCCGCTTGTAATTTTCCATCATAAATAGAAATACCATTGCACCCATTACGCTTTTGTTCATACATTGCATAATCAGCATTCTTTAATAAATCTAGATGTGTAAAACCACTTTCTGGATACGACGAAATACCAATACTAATTGTAATATCCAATTTAATAGTGTCGATATAAATAGGTTGAAGCAATACGCCTATTAAATCTTCAGCATATTTTTTAGCTTCAGAAGATGAGTAGCCTTTGAGTAAAATAGCAAATTCATCACCACCATATCTACAGACTAAACTGTCATCACTACAATGTTTTAATAACGTTTCAGCAATATATTTTAGAAGTTTGTCACCTACAGCGTGACCGTATAAATCATTGATTGCTTTAAAGTCATCAAGATCAATAAATAGAATGGAAAACGCCTGATAACAACGATCGTCTGCTTTGTTGTCTTTAACAAATACGAGTTCTTTTTCTACCATTTCACTAAAACAACGGCGATTCATAAGTGTGGTTAGCGCATCATTATTCGCATAAAAACGTAATTTTTTTTCTGTTTGTTGGCGTACGCTAACGTCATGAAAAACACCAAGATAGTTAACGACTTCATGATTATCATCTTCAATTTTATTTATTGTCATTTCTTCAGGATAAACATGACCATTTTCCCGGCGATTATAGAGCAGTCCTTTCCATTGGCCTGTCGTTTCCACACTATGCCACATGTTTTCATAGAACCGTTTATCATGCATGCCAGACGCTAATATGTTTGGATTTTTTCCGATCACATCCTCTTTTTTATATCCTGTCACTTGCTCAAATGACTTATTTACCGTAACAATATTATTGCAGTGATCAGTAATAACAATACACTCTGAAGTATTATCAAAGACAGTTTTTGCTAAATTCAATTGCTGAACAGTTGATATTGATTCTGTGATATCAGTTAACACACCAGCTATTTTTTCATTTTTACCAAAAGCATCAACTTCAACAACACGACCTTCACACTTAAACCAACGATCAGTTAAATTGCTATCATTATTAACTGAAGAAGGATTTGTTCTAAATTCAAAACTAAATAACTGACACTTATTTTTTTTAATTTTTTTGAAAGCATTAATTGCAGCTCTTCGCTCATCTTTATGAATGATTGATATCCAATCATGAAGCGAATTAACTTTACCACTTTCAACTTGCAAAAGATCCCATATTTTAGGTGATGTTATTGTCTGATTATTTGAAAAATCATACTCCCATACACCTTCTATAATTGCATTATAAGTAACATGTAATTTATTTGATGTTATAGAGAGCTCTGATGATAAATGATAAAACTCAGTTATATCTTGAACAATGCCACGTACTAGGTTTGTATTTCCATTATCATCTTTAAATATATTCGATTCATTTCTAACATATTTAATTTTCCCTCTCGGCAATAATAAACGATATATAATATTATAGCTTGAATGTGATGATATTATTATATTATTCATAAAATGAATAACACGATCTCTATCTTCAGGATGGATGTATTCCTGAACTAATTTCAAATTTGGCGTTAGCTGCTTATCGACTTCATAAATATGGTATACTTCTTGACTCCAAGTAAATGTGTTTGTCTGTACATCCCATTGCCAATTACCCAACTTAGCAACACGTTGAGATGACTCCATCTCACTTAACAACAGCTTTTGCTCAGCTAGTAATGCTAAGTAATGAAGCTCTGAACCTAATTGTTGACCAATACCCTCACACCAATTAAATTGTAAAGGTGTTAAAGTAGTGGGTTGTTCAAACAAGCAAACGAGGATACCTATCACATCATCATATTTTGAAAAAATAGGAATACCTAAATATGCTTCAAAACCATACTCAACCAGTAATTTATCTTTAGGATAAACAAGATACGCTTGCGAGCTCAGCAAGTATATTGCACCGCTTTCTAACACTTTACGACAAGGTATATCATCTAGCATATAGCTAATATTACTGACTTTTTTGTTACCATTGACGTAATAAGCTAATGACGTTGCTTTTGTACCAGTTTTATTAAAATAGGCTATATAAAAATGATCTGGCTTTAATTCATCATATACCGATTGCATGGTTTTACAGATAAAATCTTTACCATATTGGTTTCGTTTTAAAGCTTTTAGTTCAGTAACCATTAAATGCTCTAACCTAGCTGTTCTGAATTTGATTTATTTATAAAGTTTATGATTTGAATATACAGTATCATTTAATTGAAAAAAAGTTTCTAGACATAGATGCCTAGATTTGTCATGCCTATTTTGATTTAAATCAGATTACGTATTAGCTTTTAAGCAATAATTCTATGTTTTATTGCATTTTGAAAATAAATATATGAAACTTATTCTATAAAACTTTAGCCTTTAAGGCTTTTATCATATAAGAAATACTATCTTACTGATTGAAATATCTTACTATTTTCAATAATTGATATAATCAATATTAATAGTATCGTGTTTAATTTAATATTTAATTCAAATATATTACATATTAAAAAGATAAAAAGGAGCCAAAAGCTCCTTTTTTATCATTAATTAACGAGAGATATCTAATTGATTACCTGTAACCCCATTAGTTCGGAACCAACCAGCGATACTAAAACGACGTTGTGTTGCTGGCAACACTTCATGAGGGAAGAATTCAGATAAGAATACAACTAAACGCCCCGCTTTTGGGTCTAATGTTGCTAATTCATTATCATCTAAATCATACATTTTTAAACGACCACCGTGTTCGGGTAGCCAATCATCATTAAGGTAAAATACCGTTGTTAATTTACGATTTTCTTGACCACGAAAACAATCTAAATGCTTTTGATAGAAATCACCGTGCTCATATTTGGCAAAATGTGCTTCATATTCAAATAAGCCAAGAAAAAAGTGACGATTCACCTCTAGGCGAATTTCATTCATTTGTTTTAAAAAATTGGCAACAGGCTCTCCCATCTCAGCCGAGAGCCATTGAATTTTATCGCTTCGAATAGATTTTTGGGTGGTATATTCATCTTTTCGGCCAATTCCCGCTTGGCTCCAATCATCGGGAATGCAAGCTTTAAGTGCTTTAACCTCATCCTGAGCTAAAAAGTCATCCCAGACAAACCAACCTTGCGTGAATAAAGCATCAATAAGTTTGTCGTAATTCATATTCGTTCCAATCGAGATAAAAAAAGATTTATATCGCCTGTTGGGGTTGAGAGCAAATCAGAAAATTTATACTCAAATGCAATTTTTCTACTGCTGAGATGTTTTGTTACACCATTAATAAAAACCACATTATGATTAAAATAAATGATATTGTGTTTGCTGGTTTTTACTTAATTCATCAATCGACTTTACCCCATGGAAATGCTCAATCCATGCAATATTACTTCTCGGAAACTCTATTTTAATAGCTTTTTTAATGTGTTTTTTCAACGCACTAGACTCAGATACAATATTCTGCTCAATGTAGCCAAACTGCTTAAACACATAATCTGTTGATGACTGTTTCAATACTTTAAAACCACGATCTTTTTTAAAAGTCAGTACTTCAAATGCATCACCAACCTGCATCGACTTTAAAAAACGTTCACAACCGGATTCAACCTGAGAAATATGTAACTTTGACATTAGCAACCTCTTAATCAAGTAAATCTGTTTTCGCTATCAATTTACAAAAATGTGCTTTTATGAGTACTTCACTAATAAAAATCACTGTCAGTACTTCATCTTTCACTGTAAACGCAACCCTAAATGCAACATCAGGTTTCACAATAATCTTATATTCTAAGACTCTCAATTTAGAAGAAAAAGCATGAGGTACCGATTTAATTTTACCATTATGTAACGTTAATAAGAGCGGTAATCGTTCACGAAGGTCACACATGATTGCTTCTTCGTAACAGGCATGTTGATGGAAAAACTTACGTAAATGTCGATTGTTATCTATACAAATATTCATGCTTTTTTCTTTTCATATAAGAATTTTAAAAAGCATACGCTGCAGACTAATAGTTAGAAATATAAATATTTTTAAGGGAGGGTTAAGTGATAGTTAATCTCTAGAAGCTAAATGATAGCCCTTAAGATAGGGCGTACCATTAAGTTTTTATTTTTGCTATACGTTATTTAGCCGTTACACGCAGATTATTTTTATTATCTCTATTTTGGCGAATATGTTCATCACTTTGAACAATATTCTCCTGCTTTGCTAGGCGATCATATAGCACAACATTGACGGAGGCAGCTAAATTCATGCACCCAACAGTAGGAACATAAACAACATGATCGGCTTTGTCTGCAACATCTTGTGCGATTGAACCATCTTCAGGGCCAAAGATGTAAATCGCTTTTTCTGGATGCGTAAAATGAGGAAGTAATGTTGCGCCTTCTGCAAAATCGACACACACAATCTTCATATCTACGGGTAGATCATCAATCATTGATGCTACCCCAGTCAAAGGAATTGTCTGTTGCATTTGTTTCGTGTCAGTTTGAAACTTTGCCGCTTTATCATATCGGGTTCCTGTATATAAAACCGCATCCGCCTGATAACACCCTGCAGCTCTTAGTACTGCTCCAACATTTGTAGGGCTTTTAGGGTTAGTTAACCCAATAATGACTGACGCCTCTTTCATTGCTAGATGTACCTTTTCATTGTAATAAAAACGAAGATTAGAGCTTTATTTTACCAAAGCTCTAATAATGACGATATTGATCGTTGTGCTCAACAATCAACGGAATTAATGAGGAGTTAGTCTATTTCTTCGTGTTCTGCGATGCGAGCACGACGAAGTGCAGCTTCTTCCATCACAGCATTTATTTCCGCCATCACGCTATCAATATCTGCGTCGGCATCAGTTTCAACATAAATACCGGTTAGTTCAGTCTCTGGCTTTAATGTTCCAGCTTCAAATAATGCCCACATTTCTTTTGCGTATTGTGTATTAAGCAACTCAGGTACATATTGACCATAATAGTTAGCCATATTTTTAACATCACGCTCAAGCATCCATTTGGCGTTATTATTGGCTGAAGCATCTACTGCTTGCGGTAAATCGATAATTACAGGCCCATTAGCATCCACTAACACATTAAATTCTGATAAATCACCATGAATAAGGCCGATGCATAGCATACGTTTAACATAGTTAATCATTAGCTCATGGTGGTGTAGTGCCTGATCTTTAGTTAGCGTGATATCGTTGAGTCGAGGTGCAACATTGCCATTTGCATCAGTGATCAACTCCATCAATAATACGCCATCAAAACAGCCATAAGGAACAGGAGCCCTTATATCGGCTTTAGCTAATAATGATAGTGCGTCAACTTCAGCCTGCTGCCACACTTTTTCTTGTTCATCACGGCCAAACTTAGAACCTTTTTCCATCGCTCGTGCACGACGGCTATTACGTACCTTCCGCCCTTCTCGATATGAGACAGCTTTTTTAAAGCTACGTTGATCTATTTCTTTGTAAACTTTAGCGCAACAGATTTTTCCACCACTGCGAACAACATATACGGAAGCTTCTTTGCCACTCATCAATTGTGATAAAACATCATCAATAAGGCCATCCTCTACAAGAGGTTGTAATCGTGGGGGTATCTTCATTGCACCTACATAAATTAATTACAAAACAAACTTTCAATTTATCGCATTATCACTTGCTTTGAATTTTTAACAAGTATTGAAATCAATTTATTCTTATTCTCTTCAAATCGCTCTTATATTTACTAAGAAATCGTTCGATTTGGTGAGTGAAAGTGAGCTTCTAGTACTACTAAATAATTGAACCAACATCAAATCGACAAATGTAATATACCGTGTATCTATAGTGAAGTATTTCGGCTATCACAATACCTCTACTAAATTTACCGAAGTTATGCTTACTTGCCTTCCTCACGCTAATCTTTAACAAAAAAAATAACAACTATTAATGATCAGCAACGCTTTTAGCCAAGGAATGCATATGAACAAAAGAATTAAATATCTTCCCTTCTTATTACCTCTATTTAGCTTTAATGCTCAGGCAAACTCAATCGAGTGGGTTAATGGTAAAACCAAGGTCGTTAATGGCGATACCGTTATATACAATGAACAATGTTATATCGCACAAAATAATCCAGGCTCATGGGAAACACCTTCACCATCGTCTAATTGGTTTTGGCAACCGACCGAATGCGGTGGTTCTCCCCCTCCAACATGCAAGGATAATCAAGAGTTAATCGATGACATTTGTGTCGATATTGTTGAACCTGTGGTCTGTCCAAATGGTCAAATATTGGTTGATAATATCTGTGTCGATGAAACAACACCTCCGGTATCTGATATCACGTTATGGATTGCGGGAGAAACAAAAGTTAATAACGGTGATATTGTTAGCTACCAGTCTCAATGCTTTGAAGCTAAAAATGGTCCTGGATTATGGGAAACACCTAAGTCATCATCATGGTTTTGGAATGAAACAAGTTGCCCAGATACGCCCCTAGAACCGATTGAGTGCCCTGACGGCTCTACCGCACCAACGATTGCAGAATGTCCTACTGAACCACCAACAGAAGTTACTTGCCCTGACGGCACTATCGCCGAAAACTACGATAGCTGCCCTGCAACACAAGCTATTTTTGTTAGCCCTAATGGCAACGATAATAATAACGGCTCATTCACTAAGCCTTACAAAACCCTAAAGAAAGCTTTATCTCAAGCTAAAGCAGGCAGCATTATTGAACTGGCAGAAGGCCGTTATAAAACAGCAGAAGTCATTGATAAGGCTAACGGGATCAGCGAAGCACCCATAGTGATCAGAGGAAATAACAGCGTCTTTGATGGCACCATAGATATTACGACACCATGGCAACGACACGACGGTAATATTTACAAAACGCAAATCAATCAAGATATTTGGCAACTGTTTATTGACGATAAAATGGTGATGTCAGCGCGTTGGCCTAATGCTCAATTAAGTGATGGCTCACTGTGGGATATGAAGTCGACATGGCGTCATCAAGCCCCTGAAAGTCGTTTCGGTGAAATGATTGATGAACGCCCGTATGAAAAGATCACTGTTAAAAACAGTGGTAATGAATATCAACCTCTTCCTAGTGATGTAAACACACAATCACTAGCTGATTCAGGTATTGATGCAACAGGTGCCATTGCCATCATGAACATTGGTTCTTGGTTGAACTGGGCACAAGTGATTGATAATCACACGGTTGGTAGTGATCGCTTTACCTATAGTACCGATTTTTCTCAATCAGGCACTGCGATGAAAAAAGCCGCTACTAATATGCTCTCTAAAGGCAATTTTTGGGCAAATAAAAACGGCAAATATGAAGAAGGCCACTATTACCTTGAAGGTAAACTCGCGCTATTAGATAGTCCCAATGAGTGGTTCTTTGATAAGCAAACGAAAACCGTTTATTTATGGGCAGCCGATAATGCTGATCCTAACCAGCTTCATGTGCGTGGTAAGCAACAGACCTATGGCTTAACAATCCGAAATTCTAGCCACCTTATTTTCGATAATGTCGACTTTTTTGCGACAGCATTTACAGTGATAAGCTCACAGTCTATTACCTTTAATGATCTTGATGCGAAATATTACGCGTATTCAAAGCGCATGTTAGGTGACTTAACTCGCCCTCAAACCATTAAGTTTATTAATAACAATAAAGCCATCACAGAAACACACAACAAGATCACCAATAGTTACCTTGCTTACACTGATGGACCTGCGTTTGAGATGATCAAAGAAAACAGTAACGTGGTAGATAATAACCTTATCCATGATATTGACTATTCAAATCTAGGTACAGGTGGTGAAGGCTCCATTAACATGGCTTCACAAAGCCAGAATATCACTTTTAGCAATAACACTTTTCATACCGCAGGTAACTCTGAAGGTGTACGCGTTGGCGCTCGCTCTAAAGTCATTGGTAACCATGTATACAACACCAGTCTATTACAACATGATGGCGCAGCAATCAATGTGGGGATTGATGAACAAGCAGGCACAGAGATCGCTTATAACTGGGTACACGATACACCAAAAGCAGGTGTTCGTTTTGATGGTGTCGAAGGTGCGGCTAAAACAGGTAAAGATGGCTTAGTTCATCACAACGTTGTGTGGAATAGCGCCTTCAATATTATTAAAGGTGATACGCAAGGTACGTACAATAACTTGATGTTTAATAACATCATCACAGATCTAATCATCTTCAATAAAGCGTCAGCCGGTGGATTAAATTATAGTTCTGAAACGCTAAACAACTTAGTAGGGACACTTCAAGGGCGTAAATCGGGTACTAGCGAGCAATTAACTGTGCCGGGTATGGTAGCGAATAATATAACAGGTAATACATCTGAGATCTTAAGTCACTTAAGGGGCGCTTATTGGGGTGACTTTAGACCGAAAGATAACGCAATGACCATTGATATGGGAACAACTAACAGTAGCTTAATGGCGATTGATTATCTTGGCTCTTTCCCTGATATTGGTGCTTATGAATATGGAGCCCCTAACACTTGGATTCCAGGTCATAGGCATTCAATCGCCTCTAACCCTGTCCCTTTTGATAAGGCTGCCAATGTTGAGCTGAATATTGAATTAATGTTCTCACAGGATCTCAACCGATTTAGTTATGATGTCTACTTAGGTAAGAATATCGACGCCTTATTACCCATTGATAAAGTAGATAATAAGTATAGCTTGAATGATCTTTTGCCAAATACCCAATATTACTGGCGTGTCGATGTTACCGATGATAGCAAAGTAACGACTGGAAATATTTGGTCATTTCATACTAAGTAACCAAAAGAAAGCCTCAGTCTCTTTGATTGAGGCCTTCTTAATATCACCGCTATTATTACAGCGGTGATATTATCCAATAATCCACTTATCTCATTGATATATATCATATTTATAACATCAACAAGCTTAAAAAAATAAAAGATCACCGAAAATAAGTAAAAATATTTGATAATGAATAGCATATTAAAAGTATACTCTTATCTAGATCTTTCGCTAATATACTAAATAATTATATTTTCATTTGTTATATAAATAGGATTATCTCATTGAACTTTATTTCGGATAATATTGTAGCAATAACATTATCTTTATTACTCTTTAACTTTGTTATTAGTTGGTTATTTCGTTCTAAAGCGTTTGCCATTATTCGAGGCGTTATTTTAACTTTTTATAGTTTAGTTTTTCTTAGCTTATTTAGTACGTTAGTGAGTGTTATACCTCCCTTCATTATATTACTATTATGCAGTTTAGTATTTATAGACACCTTTCTTCTTCTACGACCAAAGATGCAACCTTTTTGGGTTAGAATATTAATTAATTGGCCTGGGCAATGGTTTTTAGGATCAACAATAATCGCCTTCCCTTGGGCAATATGGTTACTTTTTTTCAAAAGTGCCGACTTCTTATATGTTCCCTATATACTCGGTCTGATAGGTGTCTTACAAAATTTTCGCATAAACGAAGAGAATATATTTATTGACCTTAATAATAAGGCTCAGCCATCAGATTTGAGTCGATTAGATTTAGCAAATCCGACTTCAAATAGTGATGAAAATCTACATATTATACAATTAACAGATCCTCATTTAGGTCCATATATGTCTGTTGCTAGGCTCGAGCGCATTTGCAAAAGTGCAGTAGCGAAAAAGCCGGATCTCATTTTGTTAACGGGTGATTTTTTAACCATGGAATCAAAAGGATCAACACAAGTACTGTCACAATCACTGAGCCCACTTAAAGAATATAGTGGAAAAGTATTTGCATGTATGGGTAACCATGATTACGAAGCGCCTGAAATAGTAAAAGAAGCATTAGCTAACAATAATATTCATTTATTAATTGACGAGGCTCAGATAGTACAAACTCGTCTAGGCCCCGTTCAAGTTATTGGCTTTGATTTTCATTTTAAAGATAGAGCGTCAAAACTTCTTAGAGCAATTGGTAACTTACCTAATAAAAGCAAAGTCATTGCAAGTATTGCAATGTTACATGATCCAACACATATCCGAGATATTCCGACAAAGAGCCACTCTATAGATTTATTTTTAAGTGGTCATACCCATGGTGGGCTTATAGGGTTAGTGAGCCTCGGTTTTAAAACGACGGTGATCAGTTTATTGTCCAAATCCCCTGATCATGGGCTATGGGGAATGGAAAACACAAAATTATATGTACATCGTGGCACTGGTCATTATGGTTTTCCTTTTCGGTTAGGTGTTCCGACTGAACATAGTGTTATCAACGTTATCTTAAATAAATCAAAATAACATTAACTGAGTAGTACAGTGAACAACTCACTGTACTACCTTCTTTTAGTGACCAATGCTCTCAAATAAGCTTTAAGTACAAGTATGCGTAATAACGGCGGTTTAAAACAAAATAGGAAAGCAACCAGAAAAAGACAGGGCTAACTTTTTGATTAGACTAGAAACAACAAAGCCCCAGCGTGAGCTGAGGCTTTATCGTTTATACTGGTGCCCGAGGACGGACTTGAACCGTCACTCCCGAAGGAAACGGATTTTGAATCCGTCGTGTATACCAATTTCACCACTCGGGCTTAATTATTAGAGAATGGAGGCGCGTCCCGGAGTCGAACCGAGGTCCACGGATTTGCAATCCGCTGCATAGCCACTCTGCCAACGCGCCATTTTTACTTCTCAATTAGATGGTGCCCCGGGCCGGACTTGAACCGGCACAGCGCGAACGCCGAGGGATTTTAAATCCCTTGTGTCTACCAATTCCACCACCAGGGCACGCAATTTCTTGCGATGGTTAGACACCATCTATGATTACCGCTTTCGCCATAATCTTTAATTTGGAGCGACACACGAGGTTCGAACTCGTGACCTCAACCTTGGCAAGGTTGCGCTCTACCAGCTGAGCTAGTGTCGCATAGATTCTCATAAGAGAATGGAGGCGCGTCCCGGAGTCGAACCGAGGTCCACGGATTTGCAATCCGCTGCATAGCCACTCTGCCAACGCGCCATTTT